>JAOTWT010000284.1 GCA_029862725.1 Acidobacteriota bacterium
GGAAAAATCTCGTCAACCGGGAGAATCTTGCCGATGCTGCGATGCGTTTTGGCCAGCTCATCGACAAAATGGGAATCATGGCGCATTTTAATGCCCGTGGGCAAGCCTCTTTTGGACACGTGTAATTACCTCCTTGCAAAGCTTCTCATACTCAATAGCGCCGCTCGATTTCGGTGCGTAACTGAATATCGTTTCCTTATGTGCTGGTGACTCCTCGAGCCTTACGCTCCTGCTGATCGTCGTCTCAAATGCCTTTTCTCCGAAAACTTCACGAATATGTGCCTCGACGTCTTTTGAAAGTGACGTCCGTTTATCAATAAGCGTTACGAGCACACCGAGCAATTCCAGGTCCGGATTCGGACGCGACCGAACCTTTTCGATCGTCTCGAGGAGGTCGTCGGCCCCCTCGAGCGCGAAATAGGATGACTGGATGGGGATCAGAATATGTGACGCCGCGACCAGTGCATTGACCGTGATAAGGCCAAGCGTGGGCGGCGTGTCGAAAACGATGATGTCGTAATTGTCCTTTACCGATTCGATCCTGTCCTTCAAACGGAAGATCGCGTCGAAATCGCCTACGAGTTTTGATTCAAGCTTTGCGAGATTTATCTTAGACGGGACTATGTCGAGGCCGACGATAGCGGATTTGTAGACAAAAGACTCGAGGTCGCGATCGAGCTCGGTGAGCATTTCGTAAACGCTGCCGGTTACAAGGCTCTGATCGAGAAACGTCAGTGAACTGTTGCTCTGGGGGTCCAGGTCAACCAGCAAAACCCTTTTTCCGAGATGCGCACATCCGGATGCAAGATTGATCGCGGTGGTGGTTTTGCCAACACCGCCTTTTTGATTCGCAATTACGATAATCATCTGTTTGTGCGGTCAGTCGATGAGATCCGGCCAGTCTTCAGCCGGGACTTCTTCGACGATTTCTGTTTCAGGCTCGGCCTCGGACGCCTCTCCCGAAAGTTCAAAGACGGCTTCCTTCACAAAAATCGGACAATCGGATCTCAGTGCAAGGGCTATCGCGTCGGACGGCCGCGCGTCGAAGACGGCCTTTTCTTCACCTTTTTCGATCTCGATCTGCGCGTAAAAAGTATTCTCTTTAAGGTCTGAAATTATGATCTTGCTTACTTCATAACCTAGTTCCAGAATGAAATTCCGGAGCAGGTCATGCGTCATCGGACGCTGGGGGACTATTTTCTCGATTTCGAGGGCAATTGCGTTCGCCTCAAAAGCGCCGACCCAGATCGGAAGGATCTTTTCCGTCTCGACGCCTTTCAGCACAACGATTGGGGTGTTGCTGTTAGGGTCCATGATCAGGGCCCCGATCTTAACTTCTATCAGCATCTTCCTATCCTACAAAATTTACCGGATTTCACCAAAAAGAGTGTTTCTTTTTGCCTCTGTGACCACCACGTCGACGATCGTACCGAGGTGTTCCTCATCACCCTCGAAATTCACGACCGTTTGACATGGTGAATGTCCCGACAACTGCCCCTCTCGACCAGATGGTTTTTCGGCGAGCACCCTTAAAACGCTGCCTTTTTTTCTTTCAAAGGAACGCTGAAGCATCTTCCTCTGGATCTTTTCGAGTTCCAGAAACCGATGTTTCTTTTGATCCGTTGAAACGTCGTCTTCGAGCTCCGCGGCTGGTGTTCCGGGCCTTGGCGAGTATTTGAAGATATATGCGCTGTCGTACTCGCAGTACTCAAATAGGTCGCAGGTTTCCATAAAGTCCTTTTCGGTTTCACCCGGAAATCCCACAATGATGTCAGTCGAAAGAGAAATGTTTCGGGGCGACGAACGGATCGAGTCGACCTTTTTCTTATAAGATTCAACCGTATGGCCCCTTTTCATCGCACGCAGGACGCTGTCGCTTCCGGACTGAACCGGCAGATGCACCCAGTTGCAAAGATTCTCGTGCTCGTTGATCGCGTCGGTGATATCGGCATGATAATCCCGCGGAAACGAAGTGGTGAATTTGACCCGTTCGATGCCGGTAGCGGCGACCGCCCGAAGCAGTCTCGAAAAAGGCGTAGTGCCCTTGAAGGCCTCTAGTCCGCTTTCGGATTTCGGGCGATAGCTGTTTACGTTTTGTCCGATGAGGTGCACTTCCTTGACGCCCTCGCGCCTGAGTTCGAGTACGTGACGAATAATCTCCGAAGCTTCGAGGCTCTTTTCACGGCCTCTTGAAAAGGGGACTATGCAGTAAGTACAAAACTTGTTGCAGCCCTCGATAATCGGGACAAAGGCGACATACGGCGAATGACGCTGGGATTTGATCGGCAGCCAGTCGTAATCTTCCTCGCGTTCGCCCAGGTCAAGAATCCGTTTTTCGCCTTCGACGGCGGCGGCGATCGCATCCCCAACCCTTCCGACCGCCTTTGTACCGATTACGAAATCGATTCCGCGATCCTGTTTGAACAAATTATTTCCCTCGAGCTGGGCAACACAGCCCATCACACCCACAATCTTTCGAGGACCTTCGACCCGTTTTAGCTGGCCAGCTCTTGTGTAAAGTTTTTGCTCAGCCTTTTCGCGGACCGAACAGGTGTTGAGCAACACGACATCGGCCGTTTCTTCGGAATCGGCGATTGAATAACCGAGACGTTCCAATTGGCTGGCAACCCGCTCGGAATCGGAAACATTCATTTGACATCCATATGTTTCCACATAAACTTTTTTCATATCTTAAACGCCGGAACGCGGCTTTTACGCAAGAATTTATGTCAGCAAAACAGGACTTCGTACATCTTCACGTTCACACAGATCTAAGCCTTCTTCAGTCCGCTTTGAAGATGAATCCTTTGGCCGCGAGGTTGCGCGAATACGGGATGCAAGCCTGCGCGATCACGGATTACGCCAACATGTTCGGGGCGATTTCATTCTACAACACAATGAAATCAAATGATATCAAACCGGTCCTGGGCTATGAAGCATTCCTTACATTTGATGAACTGACCGTCAAAAACGCATCTGTGGGGATGGGCGAAAAACCCTACTACAACCTTGTGCTTCTCGCCAGAGACTACCAGGGCTACCTCAATCTTTGCTACCTCGCGTCCAAGGCTTACACCGAAGGATTTCACCACAAACCGCGCATCAGTCTCGAACTGCTGAACGAAAAAAGCGCGGGCCTGATCGGCCTCTCGTCCGGCCTTGACGGAGTCGTCTCGCATTTTATTGCGGAGGGAGATGAAAAGCGCGCGCTTGAAAACGCGAAACTCCTCGAAGATGTCCTTGGCAAGGGCAATTTTTTCCTAGAAATACAGGACCATGGGCTCGAACGCGAAGCGAAGATCCGAAAACCCCTTGTGGAACTTTCCCAAAGATCCGGGATCCCGCTTGTGGCGACAAATGACGTTCATTACCTGAATCAGGACGACTCCAGGGCGCATGAGATCCTGATGTGTATCGGAGACGGGAAGACGATAAACGACGGAACCAGAAGGCGACTCGGCAGTGATCAGTTTTATTTGAAGTCCGCCGAGGAAATGTGGTCGGTTTTTGGGAACGAGCTGCCCGATTCGTTGTCCCGGACCCTCGAAATTGCCGAGATGTGCAATGTAGATATAAAACTCAAGGACAATTTACAGCTGCCGTCCTATCCGGTCCCGCCCGATTCCGGCTGCAATAATGTAAACGAGTTTTTCGAAAAGGTTATTTGGGACGGTTTTGCAGAACGTAAACGGGAGGTCTGGGACGTCTGGGAGTCGCGCGGGGAAATGAAGTATCCGCTGGAAACCTACCGCGAAAGGATTTCGGACGAAATCCGGATGATAAACAAAATGGGGTTTCCAGGTTATTTTCTTATTGTCTGGGACTTCATGCACTATGCGCGCGACCGCTCGATTCCGGTCGGTCCGGGGCGGGGTTCGGCGGCGGGCTCGCTTGTCGCGTACTGCATGAAGATCACGGACATCGACCCGATCCAGTACGACCTGCTTTTCGAACGATTCTTGAATCCCGAGAGAATTTCGATGCCGGATATCGATATCGACTTTTGTGTGCGCGGACGGGCGGAGGTCATTGAACATGTTTCGAAATTCTACGGTTCCGAATCGGTCTGTCAGATAATCACCTTTGGAACGATGGCTTCGAGAGCCTCTATTAAAGATGTTGGGCGGGCGCTGAACATGCCCTTTGCGGATGTCGAGAAGATCGCCAAAATGATTCCGCCCCCGGTGCGTGGTCGAAACGTGAGTATTGAACAGGCGCTTGAACAGGTGGAGGAGTTGCGGGCTGCGATCACCTCGGATCCGCAAATCGAGGAGCTCGTCGATCTGGCGAGGCGGCTTGAAGGGTGTTCGCGACATACTTCCGTACACGCCGCAGGTGTCGTGATAGCACCGAAACCGCTCTACGAACTGGTCCCCGTCGCCGTATCCAGCCGAACCGAGGACATCACGAGCCAGTATCCGATGAACGACCTCGAGAAGGTCGGACTGCTTAAGATGGACTTCCTTGCTTTAACGACGCTTACGATTATAAGCGACTGCTTAAAGCAGCTTAAGCAAAGGACCGGTGAAGAGGTCGACTGGAGTACCGTTTCGCTGACGGATGAGAAAACGATGGCCCTCTTCGCAGAAGGCCGAACCGAGGCGATCTTCCAATTTGAGTCGGGCGGCATGCAGGAGATTTGCAGGCAGCTCAAGCCGAAGGAGCTCGAGGATCTGGCGGCACTCAACGCGCTGTATCGTCCGGGGCCTCTGGACGGCGGTATGGTCGACGATTTTATTTTGCGGCACAGGGGCGAAAAGAGGGTCAGGTATATTGTCCCGGAGATGAAAGAGATACTCGAGAACACGTACGGGATCCTCGTTTACCAGGAACAGATCATGCAGCTCGCGCAAAAACTGGCCGGATACAGCCTTGGCGAGGCCGATATGATGCGTCGTGCGATGGGTAAG
>JAOTWT010000285.1 GCA_029862725.1 Acidobacteriota bacterium
ACTTCAGGACATCTGCAGCCTCGAAGCTGGTCTTCGGGTCAAAAAGGCCGGGTTGAATTTTTGTATCCGTTTTCGAATCCGTCACATCGAAATATTATCACAGGGATACGGAGCCATTAACCGCTAATTCAAGAGTCACCCGAAGCTTCCCGGCCTTTCTTTGTCAAAACGTAAAATGATAAACTTCGAGTCACCGGCAAGCGGCCCCGTCTTTATGAATGAAGATAAAAAGAAATATTGCATCGGCCTCGGCGTAACCGGGGGGATCGCGGCATACAAGGCAATTGAGGTGCTCCGCCTGCTGCAAAGAGCGGGGTGCGATGTGAAGGTCGCGATGACCTCGCATGCAGCCGAGTTCATACGGCCGCTGACGTTCAGGGCGCTCTCGGGTCATTACGTGCTTGTCGACGATTACGACCCTGGCAACCCGGATCCGATCGCGCACATTAACTTCTCACAGTCGATCGATCTTTTCCTTGTGGTCCCGGCGACTGCAAATACGCTTGCGAAATTCGCGAACGGCATCGCGGACGACTTTGTTTCGTCCACCTATCTGGCTTCGACCGCACCCGTGATGGTCGCACCCGCAATGAACTCGTTGATGTGGGATCATCCGGCGACCCGGCGCAATATCGAAAGGCTGAAATACGACGGCGTCATGTTTGTCGAACCCGTATCCGGCGAACTGGCATGCAAGACCGTTGGCACCGGAAAACTCGAGGATGTTGAAAATATCACTGCCCAGGTCCTCGAAGCCCTGGGCGGGGCGGGCGCAAACGAACGCGTTTCCGATCTCACTGCCGAGTCTTTTTTGATCACCGTCGGCGGCACGCGCGAGGCTATCGACCCCGTCAGGTTTATTACGAATCACTCCTCCGGTAAAATGGGTTTCGCGATCGCCGCCGCGGCTTTCGAAAGAGGTGCGAAGGTCACTGTCGTCGCCGCCTCGACAAGCGCGGACGCCCCCTCCGGGCCCAGGATCGTGAGGGTAGAATCGGCCAGGGACATGTACCGTGCCGTCATCTCGGAGATCGACGGTGCGACAGTCTATGTCGGGGCCGCAGCGGTTTCGGACTACCGGCCAAAAAACGAAGCCGCAACCAAGATCAAGAAGAAGGATATGGATGAGATGACGCTCGAGCTCGAAAAGACCGACGACATTTTGGCCGAAGTCGCGAATTCCAGAAAGAACGGACAGATAATCGCGGGTTTTGCCGCCGAAACGACGAATTTAATCGAATACGCCAGGGAAAAGCTTTTGAAAAAAGACCTGGACATCGTCGTCGCAAACGATATAACGCAGGAAGGAGCTGGGTTCAATACCGACACCAACATCGTGACCATCCTGACAAAGGGTGTTGACGAACCCGAAAGCCTGCCTCTCATGTCAAAGCGTGAACTCGCGGATCAGATTATCGACAGGATCGTAAAAATTCGAAATGCCGGCTGAAAACCCCAATATTGAGTCTCTAATCTCCGATCTTAAAGAGCGGCTCCTATTCATGCGGGAACTCGGCGTCGAAGAAATCTCCGCCAGCCTCGCCGTCCTACCCAGAATCAAAAAGGGGGAGCAAGTCTCGGCCAAGGCGTCTGGCGAGAAAAAAGGCCCGGATCGACGGATTCCACCTCCCGATCTTGCCGATTTGATGGTTCGGACCGGCAGTGGGCCCGAAGCCGGTTCAAAATCCACTTCGGCCGATACCGGCCGACGCAATCTACTGGGCGCAACCAAACTATCCGATATGGCGAATAAACGCGAGAAAACTCCGGTCGTTCTTAGTGAAGCCGACGAACGGGAGGTCGGAAGCCCGGCTCTGGCGGAACCCGAACCCGTTGAACCGGTGATCGTGCAACGCAAGGACAGCCTGGATGAATCGGTATACGAAATACACGCCGACATAGGACCTGACTGCAGCCGTTGTGAATTATGCGAAAACCGCACGCAGGTCGTAAACAGCGTCGGCAATTACTCGGCGGATTTGATGATCGTTGGCGAGGCTCCGGGAGCGGACGAGGACGAAAAGGGAGAGCCGTTTGTAGGGCGTGCCGGTAAGTTGCTGACAAAGATCCTCGAGGCCATCGATTATTCGAGGGAAGAAGTTTTTATCGGCAATATAAACCGCTGCCGCCCGCCGGGTAACCGGCAACCGACGCTCGAAGAATCGGCGATGTGCAAGCCGTTCCTTTTGAGAGAAATCGAGGCGGTGAATCCGAAAGTCATCGTCGTGCTCGGCAATACTGCAACAAAAAACCTGCTTGAGACGGCAACGGGGATTACAAAGCTCCGCGGCACCTTCACGGAAAAATTCGGTGTGAAAGTAATGCCGACCTTTCACCCGGCGTATCTGCTCCGCGACCCGCGCAAAAAACGCGAGGTTTGGTCCGACATGCAGAAAGTCCGCGATTATCTAAAATCATCCGGGGACTAGAGCGTTTCCCAATTCCTTACTATTCGAATTTATTTAGGCCTTTTCGCCAGGTCATAAAGCGCCTGTACAGCTTAAACGGCGCTTTGTTCGTAAATTGCCGGTACTGGTCGTTTGACTGGAGGGAGAAAAGATAGCCCACGTGGTTGTTCAGAAGCCGTTCGAGGACCGGGGGACTCTTATGCACCGGAAAATCCCCAATCTCGATTGCGAATACTATCGTCGGTAGATTATAGGCGCGAAATCTGATCTCCCGCTTCTTCAGGAATTCGATGCAGTCGGCAATACCGTTATAGGTCACGGCCGCGTCATGGAAGACGATCAATCCATTCTCGTCCAATACGTCGAGGCAAAACCTGAAATCACGAGATGCCGCCTCGTCCGTGTGTTCGCCGTCGATAAAGCAAAGCTGGATCTTCTCCGAGATCTGAGCGGGATCGATAGTCCCGGAATCACCGTCGATCGTCGTTATCTTATCGGTCTTGCCCGGAGCCGCTTCGCGTAGAAGTTCGAGCATACGCGCGGTCGAGTTATTAAGGTATTGATAATCGACGCCGCGCTCATCGGGTTGTCTTGAGGGGCGTTTGTCGATTGAGTAAATCCGCTTGCAGCGATCGTCGGGCAGATAAGGCTGGATACTTCCGCCGAGGTAAGACCCGATCTCCAGATAATTGTATTCACTTCGCAGTTCGCGCACCGCAAACTGGCAGGCGAGAAGCGATTCCCTGTCTTCCGGCACTGACTGGCTCTCTATTTTGTCAAAGAGAGTCAAGTCGAGGTTTTTTATCCTTTCATCGAAGTCGCTCATAAGAGTTGTGGCAAGCTTCCGAGACATTCGTTTTTATCATTTATCCTGCAAATTGCAATATTGAACCCGCTTCAGCTTTGCGGTTTCGGCTTCGGATGCTATTTATTGAATTGTCCCCGGGACGCCGCTTTAGAAAAGAGTGACGCCAGGGTGAACCCATAACATGAGACCCATAGAAATAAGCAAAACAACAATCTATTCCGGCCGGGTTTTTGATTTAAGCAAGGCGCGAATTAACGAAGACGGTGTCATCTACGAACGGGAGATCATCGAACACGCGGGAAGTGCGGTCGTGCTTCCGGTGCACAGTAACGGGGACATCACGCTGGTCAGGCAATACCGGCATGCAGCGGCTGGATCTCTTCTCGAGATACCGGCGGGAACTGTCGAACCGGGAGAAACGCCCCTCGAGTGCGCCGCCCGGGAGATCGAGGAAGAGACCGGCTTGCGGGCCGCAAAGATCGAAAAGATATCCGAATTTTATGTCTCTCCCGGTTTCCTGACTGAAAAAATGCACCTTTTTGCCGCCACGGATCTTGTCGAAACCCGACAAAACATGGACATGAGTCTCGCGGAAGCGGCCTCGATGGTCGCCGATGGCTTGATCGTCGACGCCAAGACGATTATCGGTATACTGCTTGCCTCTGGCGCCCCGGATCCGTTCTAATAGAACCCTCCGCGCCTTGACGTTGAAGGGGTGTTTCGTTATTCTAATCGTTCGCGTTTTCGCGAAAATTTTGCAGTGGGTAGAGTTAGTTATGAGCACCTATTTCCCGAGCGGAAAGAATCTGGCCGAGAATCGTAGATGGTTTGTTGTGGACGCGAAAGACAAGACCGTCGGGCGTCTGTCTACCGAGATCGCGATGGTACTGATGGGCAAGAATAAGCCCGACTGGACGCCTTTTTTGGATGTCGGCGACCACGTTATTGTAATCAACGCGAGGCACGCCAGGATCAAGGGCGCGAAGGCCGACCAAAAAAACTATTACAGCCATTCGGGCTACCCGGGCGGCCTCAAAACAATCTCCTACAGACGGATGATGGAAAACAACCCGGAAAAGGTGATTGAATTTGCCGTTCAGCGGATGCTTCCCAAAACGAAACTCGGCCGTGCGATGTTTAGGAAACTGAATGTTTATGCGGATGCCGAGCATCCTCATAGCGCGCAAAGCCCGGAGCCACTGGAGATTAACACAATTTAACCCCCGTCACGGGAATCGAGTATTATGGCAGAAACACAGTATTACGGAACCGGGAGAAGAAAAAACGCGGTAGCCCGCGTTTACTTACGTCCGGGAAAAGGCGGTATTACCGTTAACAAGCGGGAGTTTGAGAACTATTTCCCGAACGAAGCGATGCAGATGATAATCAGGCAGCCGCTGAATTTGACCGAATTGGTAGAGAAATTCGATATTTTGGTCAATGTTTCCGGCGGCGGCAATTCGGGACAGGCAGGCGCGGTCCGTCATGGCATTACGCGCGCACTGCTTGAGTACAACGCGGAGTTGCGCCCGGTATTGAAAAAGGCCGGTCTGATTACCCGCGATCCGCGCAAGAAGGAACGGAAGAAGTACGGTCAGAAAGGTGCACGCGCACGCTTCCAGTTCTCAAAACGTTAATATTTTCAGGTGCGCAATTTGCGCACCTTATTCCATTGCCGG
>JAOTWT010000286.1 GCA_029862725.1 Acidobacteriota bacterium
TGAAAGCCTCGAAACTGTTCTCGCCGCGGATTTGTTGGCGCGGGAGGCAGCGTCGGCAAAAATTACGCGTCGTTCGCAGGCGGCCGCATCTAAGGATCCTGTTTGACTCTTATATGACACAGAATTAGACTTTATAAGCAACTATTGGCTCTATTACAGGGCCAAGGTCGCGGTTTATCTTTAAGGAATTTTTTATATGTCCGATGTACTTATAGCGGGTCTGGCAATCGTTTTCGGGATTATTTTCGTTCTCGGTGTCGCGATAAATATTCATGAGTTTGGCCATTTTTTGGTGGCCCGCCTGCTTGGCATGCGTGTCGAAGCATTTTCTTTCTTCGGGATCGGTCCTCGGATCTGGGGATTTAAGCGTGGCCATACCGATTATCGTGTCAGCGCAATACCCCTCGGTGCATACGTCAAGCTCTACGGTGACGACGTAACTGCCCCTCTGGAAGGCGGGAGTTCCGAAGAAGAGGAAGTACCCAAGGAAGAGCTATACGAACTCAGGCCCAGGTGGCAGAAGTTCCTTGTAATGCTTGGCGGGCCATTCATGAATATCGTTCTCGCACTCGCGATCCCGTTTGGAATCGCCGTCGCAATCGGTATACCTGCAGTGCCGTCGCCTGTGATTTCATACGTTGCAAAGGGAAGCGCGGCCGAGGCTGCGGGAATCGAGGCCGGCGACAGGATTGTCGAGTTTGACGGGATCAAAGACCCGACATGGAACCGTATACAGACGGACACGCTCCTGCTGGCCGGTAAAAAGACTCCTCTGACGGTCGAGCGTAAAGGGGAAAAGATCCAGCTTTCCGTAGTGCCTGAACGCGTCGAGCTTGACGGGAACGTTATGGGCGACCTCGGTGCCCTGCCAGATACCGGCGCCGAACCGGTGATTGTCGATGAGATCGAAGAAGGGAAGCCGGCGGAGAGTTCGGGGCTTCAGAAAGGGGACCGGATCACATCGGTTGACGGCAAGGCGATCCGCAACGGTCAGGAAATGAAGACCTTTGTGAACGACGCCAAGGGCGGCGCGCTCGAGCTTTCGGTCACGCGCGGCGAACGCGATCTCAAGATCGAAACGAAGACTTTCAAGGACGAAAATACGGGTGACTACCGGATCGGGATCAAGTTCGACCGGAGCACGTCACTGGCCCGTGACAGGATCGGAATAGGGGCCGCGGCGGTTTATGCGTTTGAGCGAAACTGGAGCATCATGCGACTGACCGGTAAAGCGTTTGGCCAGATGTTTGCAGGAGAGCGTTCTGTCAGTGAAGGCGGCATTTCTGGGCCGATCGGGATTATTGAGATCATCGTCAAGGTTGCCACAAGCTTTAACATCGAGGCGCTTCTGATACTCCTGATGGTGATCAGCCTCAATCTGGGTTTGTTCAATCTCTTGCCGATTCCGCTGCTCGATGGAGGCCAAATAGCCGTATTGGGAATCGAAGCGGTACTGGCGCTGTTTGGCTTGACGCTTTCGATGGCGGTGAAAGAAAAGATACAACTTGCGGGCCTTGGTTTTATATTGCTGCTGATGATTGTGGTCTTTTATTTTGATATTTCAAGAATCGTTACACGTTTGTTTGGGTAAGGATTGCTTGTTCCATGAGTTCGGCGAGTTTAGTATTTTTGGTGAGTTTGACTGCAGGGAAAGCGCTTAATTGCGGTATTTGAATCGAAAAAGGGGTTATTTTGCGAATTTGGGAATGGTCATACTTCGGTCGTATTCGGGTTTAAACACAACTCACTAAACACGCAGAACTCGCCAAACTCAAGGAACTACTATTTTTATGAGTAGACGAAAATCGCGGCCGGTAATGGTCGGAGACGTGCAGATCGGCGGGGACGCGCCGGTCGTCGTGCAGTCGATGACAAAGACCGATACCGTAAATGTTGCGGAGACCGTTGCGCAGGTCGACAAAATGGTCGAGGCCGGTTGCGAAATCGTACGGATCGCCGTTCCGAACCCGGAAGCCGCAAAGGCAATGGTCGAGATCCGCAAAAAGGTCAATATTCCGATCGTTGCCGATATCCATTTCCACTACAAACTCGCTCTTGCCGCACTCGATGCCGGAATCGACAAGCTTCGCATCAATCCCGGGAACATCGGCTCGATCGACCGCGTCAGAGAGGTCGTTAAAGCAACCGAAGCAAAAGGCGTCCCGATCAGGATAGGAGTGAACGGCGGCTCGCTCGAGAAGGACCTGCTAAGCAAATACGGCACTGCGACACCCGAGGCGATGGTCGAATCGGGTCTTCGACACGTAAAGATCCTCGAAGATCTCAATTTCAACAATATCGTCATCTCGCTTAAAGCGTCCGACGCCCGTCGCACGATCGAGGCATACCGCCTGATGGCGGAAAAAGTGGACTATCCGCTGCACTTGGGTGTAACCGAAGCCGGCACACCGTTTGGCGGAACGATCAAGTCTTCGATCGGGCTCGGTGTATTGCTCTACGAGGGCATCGGGGACACGATCCGCGTCAGCCTCGCCGCCGAACCCGACGAGGAAATACGAGTCGGCTGGGAGATTCTAAAGAGCCTCGAGCTTCGCCAACGCGGTGTGACAGTCGTCGCGTGTCCGACCTGCGGACGGCTCGCGGTCGATGATTTTGTGGGAATAGTTACCGAGATCGAGAGGCGGCTGCAGCATGTCGAGGAACCCCTTCATCTTTCGATCATGGGCTGTGCGGTAAACGGCCCTGGCGAAGCGCACGACTCGCAATTGGGCGTTACATTTGGCCGCCAGGTGGGAATGATCTTTAAGGACGGCGTACCGTTAAGGCGCGTCTCCGGCGAGGACATCGTCGAGGAATTCGTAAAAGAGGTTGAGATCCTTCGAAAGGAAGGAGCGGATGTTTCCCTGACTGAGAAAGAGAAGCCGTTGGTGCAGATTAAGTGACAAGTGACGGTTGACGAGCAAATCGGTATACGGCTTCGAACTCCGCACTATTGACTCCCAAAAAATAGGCCGCGCCTACCCCTAAGCGCGGCCTGTCAAGTTTGGTCTATGGAGAAACCTAAACTTGCCTTCTCTGCAGAAGACCGATTAGGAATTGTGCGAATCCGCTGTTAAACAGATTCCGGAACCTGTTGCCAAAAGACCTTTGAAGAAGCCCTTGAGCGCGCCCTGAAATCCGGTCATAGAGCCAACTGGCGGCACGATCGCCCATCCTGTTTGCAAAGCTGTTGATCAAATCCGGCCCTTTCTGCTGGAGCCATTGTCCGAATCGGCCGCCAAATATGCTGGTGAAGTTGCCGAGCATCCTCGAACCGCGCAAATTAAGGAAATTCGTTATGTTTCCGCCGATCCCGCTGGTCCAGCTCGAAAGCCATTGTCTGCCGGCGTCAAGCCAGCTCCGGCCCGAATTGAACCCGTTTGTGAGCCATTGCCCCGCGCCGCCGAGCCTCGACATAAAGTTTGTGCCCATGTTGCCGAGTAATCCGCCGGCTTTCGACGTAAAATTGCTCATTAAGCCGCCAAGCTTGCCCCCGAGACCCGAAAACGCCGAGACGCCGCTCATTAACGCACCGAACATATTGCCGTTCTTGATCCCGTTGATGACTCCCATCGCCCCGGTCGCGAAACGTGCTGCGAATGCGAACGGCTGAAGACCGGGTACAAACATCGCCAGAGTCGAAACAATCGGCAATGCCTTCCTGGCAAAGTTCGCGATGCCCTTTCCGATACTCTTGAACGCGCTGCCGATCTTGCTGAAAAAGCCCTTTTTCTTTTTCTTTCGTTTGATATGGGTCTGCCCGTTTTCGTCGAGTGTCACCCGATACCTATATTTTCCAATCTTAAACTTCTTGCTTACCGCCTTGCCGGGGTTCGCCGCCTGCTCGGCACGTAGTTCGGCGAGGGCCTGATCGACCCGCGCCTGCTCGTTGGCATTCTTGAACTTAAACCCGCCGTAATCCTCGGTCCGCGGCTGCGATCCGCCGAGAAGCTGCCTCATAAGAGCATCATACGGATTTGCCTGGGCGGAGAACATTCTCGAGAGCTGCGCAAAAAGACCCGCCAAAGCCTCATTCGAGATATTCGTCGTCGATATATTTGTACGATTGTGGAAGCTGCAGTTGTTAGTTTCGTAAAAACGCGAATGCGGTGAGTAATTGCTGTTTACCTGTAAGCCCATGTTCCATTCTCCTTTGGTCTGTTATCGGATTGATTAATTTATCGACCGTATGAGATGGAAGTTTCCGGTAAAGCTGCAATCTATGGGAAAAGAATTTCGAAAGGATAACCCGGCACGTTTCTGAGGACAAAGAAAACCGCCGCAAATCCCAAAAAAGTCCAAAGTGAGGCCGGTGTGAATATCGTAAACGACAAACTCTTACCGCGCATTGCGATGCTGATCAGGAGTATGACCAGATAAACAAAGGAGATCGCAAAAAAAGGCAGGAGGGCGTTAAAATCGAGTGCAGCGAGAACATCGCCATGGAAAAGCGAGTGAAAGCCCCGCGTCAAACCACAGCCGGGGCAAGCGAATCCGGTCAACTCAAGAAGCGGACAGCCCGGAAAGAAGCCGGCGGTCGAGGGGTTAAAAAATCGTACGAGAAGGCATCCGGCAGCAAATACGAAGAGGCCAGCCGCGGCGAGAGTCCTTTCGAATGTCGAAAAACTGGAGTCCATTATATCCAAAATACGGTTTACTATGCGATTTATTCCGCACGAAACCTGCCAAAACAAAAGAAATCAATCTCCTTCAACCGTTCCGGTCATCAAATTTATCCGCGATTGCCGACGATCCCTAAACCGATCATTTGTGGAAGCCCCCGACTTTTACAAACATAGCGTCCGTCGCTACCTTTTTATTGATGTTGAACCTCAAATCAGCCTTTAACGACTCCAACTCTCCTATCCAGGATACGAGTGCCCCGGCCG
>JAOTWT010000287.1 GCA_029862725.1 Acidobacteriota bacterium
ATGCGGATCAAGCGCAACGTACCCTTTGGAGAAAAGGACAACTTTGGCATTTTTACGCCCGATGCGATCACAAAGATGCGTGACCAGATATTGGGCCCTGTGTTTATCGTCATCATTGTGGTTCCGACTATCGCCCTTGTGGTGGGTGCGATCGTGATAATGAACATCATGCTGGTTGCCGTGACGGAAAGAACAAAGGAAATCGGCATCCGGAAGAGCGTCGGGGCCAAGCAATCCGATATCATCAAACAGTTTCTGGCCGAATCGGCCACCCTTGCCACAATTGGCGGCCTCATCGGGCTCATCGTGGCCGAACTGATCGGCGTCATCGTTTCGATCTATGTCCTTGAGACGCTGATCCCCTTGTGGTCGATCGTTGTGGCGATCGGCGTATCGGCCGCCGTCGGCATCGCGGCTGGGTTGTTCCCTGCCTGGAAGGCGGCACGAATCGATCCCATCGAGGCCCTTAGATCAGATTAGTTTACCGTGATTGTAAGCAAAACATTTTTCGAAAATTTCCGCATGGCATTCTCAACTCTGAGAAGCCACAAACTGCGTTCGTTTCTGACGATTATCGGTGTGATCATAGGGGTCATCACCGTCATGCTGATCTCTTCGATAATCAGCGGAATCAACGTCGCCGTCGCGAAACAGATCGAATCCTTCGGGACCAATTCGATCTTTCTCTATAAGTACAACGTCGGGATCCAGATCGGCAGGCGCTCGAGGGAAGAGCGCATGAGAAAACCCCTTACTTTTGAAGATGCCGAAGCTTTGAGGGACCTGCCGACGATCGAGACCTCGGTCCCGTTTCTGGACGTCTCGAGCGACCGCTGGGGAGAAAAGATACTCGTCACCGGCAAAAACGGGAAGACATCTTCTTCGGTAAGGCTTTCGGGGACCACGCCGGAGATCGAAAAAACGTCTACCGAAGTTTTGCTCGAAGGCCGCTGGTTTACGCAGGCCGAAGACGACCTGAAATCCGATGTCGCCCTGATCGGGGACGAGGTCCGAAAATCCTACTTCCCTTTCGAACCTCCGCTCGGGGAGAAGATAGAGATCGGCGGTCGTGAATTCAGAATTATAGGAGTCCTCGAGAAAAGAGAGGAATTATTCGGCGGGGACGGCAGTAACAGCTCTTCAAATGTGATCTATATGCCGATGGGTTCGGCGCTCAGGATAAAACCCAATTCCGACGATCTCTTCATACTCGCCGTCGCAAAAAACGGGATGCTCTCAAGAGCGATGGACCAGGTCCAGGACCTTTTGAGGGTCCGGCGGCAGGTTGGTTTCGGAGAGGATAACAACTTTTCGATGGAAACCGCGGCGAGCATCATCGATCAGTTTAAATCGATCACGCGCGGTGTGTTCCTGGCAATGGTCGTGATTTCATCGGTGGGCCTTATGATTGGCGGCATCGGGGTCATGAATATCATGCTCGTTTCGGTCACCGAACGCACAAGAGAGATCGGTATTCGCAAGGCGATCGGTGCCAGACGGTCCGATATTCTTCTTCAGTTTCTCGTCGAAGCGGCCACCCTGACCGGTTTCGGCGGACTGCTCGGACTGCTCATCGGGTGGATTCTCACACTCCTGATCGCCCTGGTCTTCCCTTCTTATGTGCCCTGGTGGGCCCCTCCGCTCGGCTTCTTTTTTAGTGTCTTTATCGGCCTCGTCTTTGGACTCTTCCCGGCCTGGAAGGCGGCGCGCCTTGATCCTATTGAGTCCCTCAGATATGAGTGAACTGCGCTGGGATTGTGGTTCGGGAGAGTGCTCTCCGGATACGCGGATCGAATCGCGCGTTACGCGAAATCGCCTTTCGGGATTCGCCGGTGACATGTTACCACGCAGGGATTAGCGGGATTTCTCCGGACCAAATCATTCCAAAAAACTTTGTTGAAACCATGGCAGAAAAGAGGCCTTTTACCAGGATTATGGCACGTTAATTGCTCTCATGTATTCACATGAGATTCAACACGGTTATTATCGGTGGCGGGCTAGGCGGTCTGGTCGCAGGGGCCACACTTTCGAAGTTCGGGAAAAAGGTACTTCTGCTGGAGCAGCACTATATCCCGGGAGGTTGCGCTACCACCTTCAAAAGACGCGATTACGTCATGGAAGTTGGTCTTCACGAAATGGATGGATTATATGAACACGATGGCAAAGTCAGAATGTTCAAAATGTTGGAAGTTGATAAAAATGTTCAGTTTGAGCAAATACCGGAACTACATCATATACTTTCAAAAAATGGTGATTTTGTATTCCCGCACGGTTACGAAGAGGCGAGGGAAGCATTGATCAAAAGGTATCCCGAAGATGCGAAGGGAATAAACCGATTTATTGATTTGATTAAAGGCATCCCAATTGAAATAGGCAAATTGCCGAATAAAAAATGGAAACAGAAAGTTTTATACCCTCTAATGCCTTTTCTTTATCCCAACACGGTTGAAGGGGCTCGCCATAGCGTCGGTTCCTGGCTTGATGAACATATTACGAATGAGGATCTAAAGTTAGATTTGTCGTCCTGGATAGTTTATTGGGGCGACGACCCATACAATCTCTCGATGTACTTTTACGGCCTGGCACAAAGTGGTTTTATAGGCGGCGGCGGGCACTTTATTAAAGGCGGTTCGCAACAGCTTTCCAATTATCTGGCATCCTTTATCGAACAAAATGGAAGCACCGTTCTGCTCGGTAAAAAGGCACAGAAAATTATTACTACAAACAATCATGTAACCGGAGTTACATATGTCGATAGCTTCAATTCCAGTTTAAGTCCGGTAACCGTGAATTGTGACAATCTGGTTGCCAATTGTGCCATGCCTTTGGTGAGTGAAATGCTCGAAGAACCGCATTCTACTTCATTAACGGAAATGACATCTTCATACGAGGAAGCCTGCTCTCTTTTGTCGATTTACATTGGTGTAAACAGAGACCTGAGCGATGTCGGTGTTAAGTACTACTCAACCGTTTGTCCGGGCGAAGATGTTAAAGAACTCAAAGATATGTATCCAAACCATCGGGGAGATTGGTCGAAACGTGGCTTCGTTTTTGTAGATTACAGCAAAATAGATGCAAAACTGGCTCCCGAAGGAAAAAATGTTGCGGTGATCTGTGCGGCGGATTATTTGAGTGACTGGGAAGGCCTCAGCGAAGAAGATTATAGATCAAAGAAAGAAAAGGTAGCTGAAACCTTATTACAGCGATTGGAAAACCGTTTTCCCGGAATAGGAGATTGTATCGAGTATTATGAAGTTGGCACGCCCAAGACCATTCAAAGATATACGCTGAATCCCAAAGGATCCGTCTATGGATTTGCCCAAACACCGCAACAATCGGGATTCAAGCGATTCCGGGATAATTTCTTAATCCCTAATTTGTATTTCGCCTCTGCCTGGGCATTCCCGGGAGGCGGATTTTCCGGAGCTATCATAGGCGGTTTTTTGGCAGCTTTGAAAATGAATGAGGATGCGGGATGGTCTGAGTGCCCTGTATTCCCGGTGCCCGATGAAAGAATCGTCGGGCTGATTGAAAAGAAAAATATTGCGAGAAATACGCTCGAGCTGACCTTTGAAAAGCCAACTGCATTCCAACACCAACCCGGTCAGTACGTGATTCTTAAGTTGATCGACCCGGCGATGAACGAACTGGATATGCCTCTCCGATCGCTCTCGATCGTGTCGCATCCCGAAGAGCCGGTCTTAAGATTTGCTATGCGGCTGAGCAACAGTAGTTTTAAGAAAAGCTGCAATCTTTTGAAAGCCGGGGACAAGGCATTTGTATTTGGGCCCATGGGTGATTTTACGTTGTCTGAACAGGCAGAAGAAAAACTTGTCTTTCTTACGGCAGGTATTGGAATCACACCGGTGATACCCATGCTCAAAGAACTTCAAAGAAGGAATCATAAAGGCAAGGTACACCTGTTTTATTCAAACAAAGAGCGGTCTTCAGCTTCTTATTTAGATGAAATCGAAACAAACCGTCCCGAGCATTTCGATCTCGTTGAGGTCCACACCAAAACCGCCGAGAGAATTAGCGAAGGTTTGCTCATGGACCGCCTCGGCGTTTTGAGTGAATACAATTACTACATTGTTGGGACTTCGTCTTTTATCAAGGGTATGAGGGATTTGCTTCTTTCAAACAATATTAAGAACTCGCAGATAAAAGAAGACGATTACGGGTAAGCACCAGCGCGGTTAGATCCGAGAATTCCCAGGCACGGCCGTCGGACGCTACGAACATCAAGAATCAAAAGGTCGCGGTCAGTTAGAATAGTGGAAACCACCTGCGTCCAATGACGAGCGATAAAGAGCACAGCATCTTGGTAAGCCATTGATCTTTGACTTCTTTCGCCGAGATTGAAATCTCTTCGAATAAAGTGGTCAGAACCGCACGAACGCGCATGGGTGCGCATTGTTCCCTCAAAGGAGGATACGTTTCCGTTCAACTTTTCGCGTCGTGAAGCCGGACCCGGTCCGCCCATCCGAGCATTCTGAAAATACGAACCGTCTGCCAGTTCAGATCAAATTCGTACCATTTAAGCCCATGACGCGCGGATGAAGGCCGGGCGTGATGATTGTTATGCCATCCCTCACCAAATGTGAGTAGCGCTATAAACCAGTTGTTCGTAGAATCGTCGTCGGTCTGAAAGCGCCGCCTACCCCAGAAATGGGCCGCCGAATTAACAAACCACGTCGAGTGCCAACCGAAAACAACCCTCACGAAAACGCCCCAAATCACCATCGGCAGCCCGCCAATGAGGAACAGGAGTGCGCCCGAGATCACGAGCGGCAGGTAGAATAACTTATCGATACCGACGTAGAACCTGTCCCCGATCAGATCCGGAACGTATTGATTCAAT
>JAOTWT010000288.1 GCA_029862725.1 Acidobacteriota bacterium
CAGCCGCCCGCCGAGACCGACCCGCTTAGCGACAGCGAAACAACCGGGCTTCTCAAACGACTTCCCGAACTCAAGACCGAAGACGCCGACAAGACCGATTTTGCAAAACGAATCGGAAGCCTTCCGGCACCAAAGACCGGCAAACGGATACCCGTAAAGTTTCCCGCCGATGAGACACTTCGCGTGCCTGACACAAACGACAAGAGGGCGCTCGAGGTCCTGCGTTACTCGCCCGAGGGTGAGATCGCGCTCGCACCCGATCTGAGCGTCTCGTTTTCACACCCGATGGTTTCCGTCACATCTCAAGAGGAAGCCGCCGAAACGACGCCGGTGACCCTTTCGCCCGCGGCCGCCGGAAAATGGAGATGGCTCGGCACAAAAACGCTGATGTTTGACACCAAGACGCGTTTTCGGATGGCGACAAAATACACCGCGACGGTGCCTGCCGGTACAAAAGCGGCAACGGGACAGACTCTCGAAAAAGATGTCAGCTGGAGTTTTACGACCCCGCCGCCGAAAGTAGTCACAAAGTTTCCAAGCGGCCAGACGACCCGCCGCAACGCCGTCATGTTTGTGGCTTTCGACCAGGAAATAGACCAAAAAGCGGTGCTCGGGACAATTTCCGTTACTGCCGGCGGCAAGAGGCTACCGATCAGGCTGCTTTCGGAAGAAGAGGTCAAATCGAACATCGCGTACTACGCGAAACAGAGCGAGCCGAAACGATGGGTCGCCTTCCGGGCTGTTAACGAAGAGGGCGGTGTCGAAAATGCACTGCCGGGCGACTCGGCTATACTAGTTACCGTCAAAAAGGGAACCCCCTCGGCCGAAGGACCGATCACCACAAAAGAAGATCAGAGCTTCGGATTTCGCACATTCGGTTCGATGAAGTTTGTCGAAGGCTTCTGCGGCTATCGTTCGAACAAGGACTGTTCGCCCTTTGACAACTGGTTTATCCGGTACACGAACTCGATCAATTCCTCAAAATTCGACAAGTCGATGGTCAGGATATCGCCGGCTGTCGAGGGCCTCAATATTTATCCGAGTGGAACAGGGATCTATATCCAGGGCGTAAAGAAGGGCCAGACCACATACACGGTCACAATCGACGACCGGATCGAGGATATCTACGGGCAAAAGGCGATCGAACCCGCGAGCGTGAAGATCAGGGTCGGTTCCGCACCACTCGCGATGTATTCGCAGGGCGGGAACATGGTCGTCCTGGACCCGGCGACCAAAAGGCCCGCGTATTCGGTGTTCTCGACCAATCACAGGACAGCGCGGATGAAGGTCTACCGGGTCGAACCGAAGGACTGGTCGCAATACCAGCAATACGTGCGCTACCGCGATTATGAGGACGGCACAAAGCGGACGATGCCGGGAAGCTTGATCAGCAACCGGCAAATCAACGTCGATGTGAAGCCGGACGAGGTGGTTGAAACGAGGCTCGATCTATCGCGGTTTCTAAGGGGCGGATTCGGGAACATCGTCCTCGATATCGAACCCACTAAAAAACGGGACAAGTACGACCGGACGCGGATACTCGTTTGGATCCAGGCGACCAAGATGGGTCTCGACGCCTTTGTCGACAACCAGGAACTAGTCGGGTTTGCGACGCAGCTGAGCGACGGGAAACCGCTCGCGGGGGTCGAGCTTTCGATATTTCCGAATGGCTCGAACGTCGGTTCCAAAAGCGTCAATGAGCCCGAAAAAGGATATCTTTCGCAGGCCTGGGACTGGCTTTTGGGCTGGGGATACAGCGAATCGGGCGACGTCCGTTCGCTGGATCAGCATGGCCGGGCGCTCGAGATAGAAACGGTCGGGCAGGCCGCGACAAACATCACTCCGAAAAACGGAGTCTTGCGTCTGCCGCTTCCGGCAAACACGGCGGACAAGCCGAACATGCTCATCGCCCGCAAGGGACAGGACGTCGCGTTCCTGCCGGAGAATACAAACTACTATTGGCGCGAGACCGGAAGCTGGTACAAGCGGACTCCGTCGGACTATCTGCGTTGGTTTTCATTCGACGACCGCAAGATGTACAGGCCAAAAGAAGAGGTTTCGGTCAAGGGCTATATCAGGAGAATCACGGCGGGCAAGCTGGGTGACGTCGCCGCGCTCGGGGATGTTTCAAGGGATGTCAACTTTGTCGTTTACGACCCCCGCAACAACGAGCTCACAAAGGGCAAGCTGCAGCTGAATCCGTTCGGCGCCTTCGATCTCAAATTCACACTCCCCGACAATGCGAACCTCGGTTACGGACGGATACAGTTTTCCTCCGCCTCGGGTATACCCGGCTATAATCACTCGCACGGTTTCCAAATCCAGGAATTCCGCCGGCCCGAATTTGAAGTGACCTCGAGAGTCGTGACCGAGGCTCCTCATTTTGTCGGCGCATCCGCCAACATCGAGGTTGAAGCCAAGTATTATGCGGGCGGCGGCCTGGCCAATGCTAAGACCAACTGGACGGTGACCGCAAACCCGACAAACTACACACCGCCGAACCGCGGCGACTATATATTTGGGAGTTGGGTGCCGTGGTGGTACGGAAACCGCGAATACTATGGCGGCGGGACGACACAGTATTTTGAAGGCACCACCGATGCCTCCGGCAAACACAACCTGAAGATCGATTTCGAGTCGGTCAAACCGCCCAGGCCTTACACTATTTCGGCGTCTTCCGCGGTCCAGGACGTGAACCGCCAGACCTGGTCGAGCTCGACATCGCTGCTCGTGCACCCTGCAGATCTATACGTCGGAATCAAATCGCCGCGCACATTTGTCCAAAAGGGCGAGAACATAAGGATCAATTCGATCGTCTCGAATATCGACGGCGAACTGGTCGCCGAAAAGAAAGTCGAGATCAGGGCGCTCTTGAGGGCGTGGACGTTTGAAAAAGGGAAGTGGCTTGAAAAGACGGTCGATGAACAGTACTGCACCGTCGTTTCCGGGGCTGATGAAAAGGAATGTGTTTTTAAGGCAAAAGACGGCGGCCGGTACATAATTACGGCAACCGTGATGGACGACCGCGAGCGGTTCAACGAGTCCGAGATGACCGTCTGGGTTGCCGGCGGGAAGACCCCTCCGCAGCGCAGCGTCGAACAGGAAAAGGTCGAATTGATTCCGAGCGAAAAAGAGTACAAGCCCGGCGATGTCGCCGAAATACTAGTGCTTGCGCCGTTCTCGCCATCGGAAGGAATCCTGACGCTTCGACGCGAGGGAATCGTTTCGACCGAAAGGTTCACGATCACGGATTCTTCGGTCACTCTCAAAATTCCTTTAAAAGAGGAGTATCTGCCAAACATACACGCGCAGGTCGATCTGGTGGGGAGTGCCGTCCGCACTGACGACAAGGGCGAGGTCGATCCGAAACTGGCCAAACGCCCGGCCTACGCCAGAGGCAGCCTGAACCTGTCGATTTCAATAGGTTCACGCGAACTCGACGTCAAGGCCGACCCCGCCGACACTACGCTCGAACCGGGCGGCAAGACCGAGATCGGAGTCGAGGTGAAGGATCACCGCGGCGAGCCGGTTTCGAATACGGAAGTTGCGGTTGTCGTGGTCGATGAGAGCGTGCTCGCATTGACCGGCTACAGTCTCGCGAACCCTCTCAACACTTTTTATTCGACCCGCGGAACGGGCACACGGGATTTTCACTCGCGCCAGGAAGTGCTTTTGGGCAACCCCGAAGACGCCAGGAAAGCACCGCCGCCGCCCCCATCGCCACCGGCGGCAGAGGCCATGCAGGTCGCGGGCGCACCCATGAACGGCCGTGCGCTGCGCATGAAATCCGGTGCTAAACGCGATGTTGAAGAAAAAGTGATGGAAGACAGAGCGGACGGGGACGACAACGCCGCTCAAAACGAGGACCCGGTTGCGGTCAGAAAGGACTTTAATGCGCTTGCGGTGTGGTCGCCAAGTGTTCGAACGAATTCGAGCGGTCGCGCTGTGGTGCCGGTCAAGCTGCCGGACAATCTTACGCGCTACCGCGTGATGGCGGTTTCGGTCGATGCGGCAAAGCGCTTTGGAAAAGGCGAATCGTCCATCACGGCGCGGCAGCCTTTGATGGTGAGGCCGTCGGCGCCCAGGTTTATGAACTTTGGCGACAGAATCGATTTGCCGGTTGTCGTCCAGAACCAGACAGACAATGACATGGCTGTCAATATCGGTGTGCGGGCTTCGAATGCGACGCTCACGAACGGCGGCGGGCGAAAGGTTCTCGTCAAGGCCAATGGCCGCGAGGAGGTCAGATTCCCGGTCGCCGCAGACATGGCCGGAACCGCTCGCTTCCAGTTTGTCGTGAGTTCCGGAAAACACAGCGATGCCGCCCAGATCGAACTACCGGTCTGGACCCCGGCGACGACCGAGGCATTCGCGACTTACGGCACTACCGATGAAAACGGCGCCATCGTCCAGCCCGTACGCGCTCCCGGAGATGTTTATCCGCAGTTCGGCGGACTCGAGGTGACCACCTCTTCGACCCAGCTCCAGGAGCTGACAGATGCGTTTATCTATCTCTATAAATACCGCTTTGCGTGCTCCGAGCAGATCTCCTCGCGGATGATCTCGATCGCCGCGCTGAAGGATGTACTGAGCGCCTTTAAGGCCGAAGAGATGCCGACCGAAGCCGCGCTCAATGCACAATACGCGAGAGACATCAAGGTGCTTCAGTCGAGGCAGAACTCGAACGGCTACTTTGGTCTCTGGAGAAAGACCGGCGAGCGGTACAAGTACCCGTTTGTGACGGCCCACGTCGCACATTCGCTGATCCTCGCCAGGCAGAAGGGCTACGACGTGCCGGACGACATGCTCAAGAAGGTCGCCCCGTATCTGAAGGATATCGAAAAGCACTATGACA
>JAOTWT010000289.1 GCA_029862725.1 Acidobacteriota bacterium
ACCCCGGCCTTTGCTGCGGAGACATGGATCTGCATTGGAGTACCCAGGTAATGCAATGTTGCCGAAATATTCAGGATCTGACCCTTGTTCCTTTTGAGTTCCTCGAAAGAGGCCCGGCAGACGTTAAAAGTCCCTTTGGTGTCTATATCGACGACAGTGCCGAACCCGTTCGAAGAAAGCTCGCTCGCCTTACACAGGAAGTTCCCGGCGGCTCCGTTAACGACGATGTCGACCTTTTCAAAACACGCCACTGTTTCCGCCAGCGCATTTTCAACTGCCTCGAAATCACGCACATCCGAGGCGACCGCGAGACATTCGCCGCCCGCTTCTTCGATATTCGCTTTCATCGGCTCGAGGTTTTCGATCTTTCGGGAAGTTATCGCGACCTTTGCCCCGGCCTCGGCGAGAGCCCTGGCAATACCACCCGTTATTCCTGTACCGCCGCCAGTTACAAACGCAACCTTACCCTGTAAGATATTCTCTGCAAATAAGTTGTTGGACATTGCGAAATAGTAACATATTACGCCTTGAGTTGTGGCATTTTTCAAAGAGCTATGGGCGGGAGCAAAAAGACAATAAAATCATGGCTGTACCCGGTCGAAAGGCGCATCCTTATGACCGTGTGCGCGTTCCTGTCGGCCGCGGTCGCAATCGTGCTAGTCTATGTAATCCTGGGTCCGCGAAACGGCGATCTGCGTGATTCAATCCCGGTCGATGCCGTGGCGTTTGTCCGCATAAAAGATCCGTCGCAGATGCTGCGTCTGGTGTCGAGGGAAATCGGGGACGTCGAAAAGAATGGTTTCAGATTCCTCGAAGGCGTCGATATCGCGTTTGCAATCACTGGTTTTGAAGCATCGGAGGAATCCCTGACCGAGCAGGATTCGGTGCTGAATGTCAGGCCGAAATTTGCAGCGGTTGTCGAAACAAACGCGTGGAGCTGGCAGGTCAGGGGATTCGTCGATGGCCCCCTGAATCAGTTCATCAAAAAAAAATACGGTAAGGACGCGAAGATGGAAAATCGCCCCGGAAAATTCGGCAGCATGACCGTCTGGACCGCGGCTGATGGCAGGAAGACTTTCGCAGTCGTAAGAGGTTCGCGGGTCTTTTTCGGAAACGAGCTGAACGCGTTGGACTCGTGCCTGTCGGTCTCAGAAGGACAAAACAGAAGCCTTCTCGAGGACCCGGACCTGGAGGATCTTGTTTCGCGAAATGCCGACGCCGCGATTCTCGGTTACTTTCCTCGACGCGCGGTGGAGGCCTTTGCCGATGTGGCGGGCGTATCTGCGGCGGTGTCCGGTTCGGAGGAGGTCGGGATGCGCGCGTTTATCGCCCGTCTCGTCCCGCAGCTGATGCGCCGCGGGCTTGAAAGGGTCCACTGGACGTCGCGTGTCGAGGACGGACGCTTTGTCGATACCCTCGAATTAAAAACGACAGATTCGATCTCGGGCGTTTTTTCTGAAACGATGAAACCGCAATCCGGTAATTTCGAGAGGCTTGCAGACATGCTGCCGCAAGGCACCGTTTCGGTTACAAGATACCAACTCAGAAATCCGCGGATCGCATACCGCAGCCTGGTTCTTTTTGCTGCCGGAAGCTCGGATCCGGTTAGCGCTCAGCTGATCTCGGGCTTTTCGGACTCGATGCTGCAGCCGTACGGTGTTGCCGACGCGGAGCTGTTCCTGGACTCCGTCGGTCCCGAGTTGTTAACGGTTCAGACGGGGGGCAAAGACGAAGGTTCCGTTGCGATTGTCATGGTCAAAAACCGGGAGGCGGTTTTGAAGGCTCTCACGGAAACTTTTGAGGAGGGAACTCCTCTTGCGTCACGTCCGGGTTGGAACATACTTTACTCGGGTGACGACGTTTCCGCCGCCGCGTTTAACACGGACATTCTTGTCATTGGCGACCGTGAAATCGTACTTGAGTCGATCGGCGGCAACGGGAAGAAAGCACAGATCACGGCCGGGCCTTTATTCGATGCGTTTCGTCAAAGCAAGGGAACCGCTGTAACCATCGCCGCGGAGACAACGCACCGGCCGGGCCTTGCAGCAACAGGCGGCGGAGACAATAAGATGAGAGCCTATTTCCTCTCGGAAACCTCGTTTTCGGCGAGTACCGTTACCCGGGTCTATTATTCGAGCGCGGGGTTGATCGGCGAATTGCTAGATTCAAACGGGGAATAGGACATCACCGGCGTTTGGCGAGCTTTTTGAGAGCAGCGGCGTTATTCTCCAACCACTGTTCCGCCTCGACGCAGTGGATAAAACGGGATTCATCGCGTCGGAATGCCTTCGTATGGATACGGCGCCTGCCGTTACGGATATCAATGGGATGCACGAGGTGGAGCATCTCATGAAAAAGGACATATTCAACTACGTATTCAGGAACGCCCCGGACATCGAGTGATCTGCTAATGACGATCGTGTTATGGGCCACATCGTGATGGCCGAGACGCCGGTAGGTCTTGCGCTGCGACCAGGAAAGCTCCGGCGCCTCGAGCATCGAACCGAAATAGATGCTGTTCAGTTTCCAGAACATCTCCTCCAGATCGAATTGCGCGCCGACCGGGGATGTCACCCTTTTACTTCCGCGTTCGCGTTTTCGGTCAAGAGCGCGTTTGTTAAATGACTCTCCTCGCACAAAAGCTGTATATTTTTTACGGAGTGCCGGCGGGACCTTTTCCCCCAGCAGCTTTGCCACAAGGATGTATGCGAGTGCCTTGTGAGTTTCGGCCGGGGCCTCTTGAAAAGAATCGGATATGCGCACAAGTATTTTTTTGTTTCGGAATCTTATCGTGTGATTTGTATCGACGTAGGGATAATATTCGACGACGATTTCCGGCACATTGTCGGTTTTGCGCAGTGTTTCAAAGGCTTCCCTATACAATGTCTTTGCTTCGTCCGGTGCAAACATGGTGATTATTGTTGTACGGAGTTAAACACTTTCTTCCTTGACAGGATAGAGGCCAAAATGCTATCCAATTAAAGACAGCATATCTTAAAAATGATATGCGAAGAAGCGTCCTCAATTCGAGATGTCAGCCCGAGAATCTAAATCAACATCTGCAAAGGCTACGGACTTTCCGGATGTTCGCGGGCAAATGATACTCTCGGCAATCGTGAGCGAACATCTCATAACAGGCGAGCCGGTAGGTTCAAAAAAGCTCGCCGACAAGTTCGCTAACGAATCCGGCCTAAGTTCTGCCACAATCAGAAACGTGATGGGTGACCTTGAGTCCAGAGGATTTTTGGTCCAGCCGCACACTTCGGCGGGAAGGGTGCCTACCGATGAGGGCTATCGGTTCTATGTCGACAACTTGTTGGGTATTCTGAGACTTTCGGAATCCGATCTTCGGTTGATCAACAAGGAACTTGGTCTCGATGAAAGCAGCGGCGAGGAAACTCCCGACAAACTGCTCGAACGAACCTCCCAGCTTCTTTCTGCTCTTTCAAATAATATCGGCATCGTCGTCTCGCCTTCTCTGGCGCATGACAGACTGCAGCATATCGAGTTTGTAAACCTTTCTGACAAGAGGGTTTTGGTTGTTCTCGTTGCGACGCCAAACATCATTCATAACAAGATCATTCGTTTGGCCGAACCGATAAAACAAGACGAACTCGATCGCACGGCGCGATATCTCAACTCAGCATTTGCCGGAAGGAGCCTTTTGGCGATACGAGCGGAGATCCTCACGTTAATGCATGAGGAAAGATCGCTCTTTGATGACTTGCTGCAGATGGCAATGATACTGACATCGCAGAGTATCGAGGATGACGACGACAAGCACGGCGAGGTTTACGTCGGCGGTGCGTCCAACATTCTGACAAAGAGTGATTTTGCGGACCTCGACAGACTACGCGAACTGCTTAAGACGATCGAGGAAAAGTCCAGGCTCGTAGAGATTCTGAATGAGTGCGTGTCGGACGATTCCGCGGTGGATAACCACGTCAGGGTACTGATCGGACGTGAGAATTCAGCCGATACCCTTCAGGACTGCGCACTGATTACCGCCCCATACCGGATTCACGGTGGTTCCGCCCAGGGAACCCTGAGTGTTCTCGGCCCTACGAGAATCGAATACGCACGGATGATCTCCGTTGTTAGTTATCTTGCCCGCCGGTTAGAAGAGTTGATGCTCAGAGAATCATCAGACCGCTAGATTTCCTAATACACAAAATGGAACCCATAGAATTAAGCAATGAAGAATTGTCGGAAACGGACGCAGAAGATCTGCCGTCCGTCGACGAATTCATAAAACAGCTCGAAGAACGCGAGAAGGATCTCGATATTTCATCGGATCTCGTAATCGAGGTAGGAGAGTCGGAGTTCGAACATGACAACATTCATGATTCGTTCGTCTCGCTTCCCGAAATAGATCTCGGTCAAAAAGCCGGCGGTCCAGCTTCCGGCGCGTCAAATGGGGGGCCATCTGAAAGTAAATCGTCAACTCATGACGACAAAGAATATGAAAAGGTCGTTTTGGAGAGAGATGATTTCAGGGACTCTCTAAAACGGCAGAAACGCGATTTTGATAACTACCGGCAAAGGACCGAACGCGAAAGAACCGAGATGTTCAAGAATATGATCGGGAGTCTCGCAAAGCAGATGCTTCCGGTATTGGACAACCTCAATCGCGCGCTTGATGCTACTTCAAGAACCGGGGAAGAACCGAAGCCGCAGGACATGAACGTTTTTCTGGAGGGCATCGTCCTCGTTAACCAGCAACTCAACGAAGTACTTGCCGGTATGGGCGTTCAGCCGATTCCGGCCGTGGGAGAGCCCTTCGATCCGAACATCCATGAAGCGGTGGCCACTGAAGAATCGGACGAACACCCTCCTAAA
>JAOTWT010000290.1 GCA_029862725.1 Acidobacteriota bacterium
CTTTTCCGCCCGCGGCAAAATACCTGACTCTAATTTCAACTTTCTTAATCGTCACGCTGATCGGTGTGATAGTTACCTGGCGTGTATACCCGCTTCTTACCAAGGCGGGGTTCGTAAAATCATCCCCGGTGCCAAACACACCGTCTGGTCCCGGATCGACCAGGTCGTCGGCTGTTCCGTTTACACCGTCGGGGCCGGGACTCAGGGAGACCTGCTGAAAACCGCTCAAGAAACCTGCAAATGTGTTCTCCACGTCTGTATTGTCAACGCTTCCGGCATTGGCAATCTGCTTATAATCAAGCCGTCGCGAGTTCCGCAGGGATTCTATTTCTTCGATCATCGAAACAATTACGGTCTTTGATCGTGTGACATTCTTGCTGATCGCCCCGAATTCCAATGCAAAGGTCAGTGCGGCCGCGGTGCCGATCAGGCCGATGGTTAAAACAAATATCGCAATCACCGCCTCGACCATTGAAAAACCGGCCTCAGCAGTGCGAACATCTGTTTGTCGGTTTCTATTCCACATAGGCGTTTAGACCCGCACTGTAATCCCAGACCTTTACCCGTCCGCCAGCGCCGAGGATCGACAGGCCGAACGCGGTTTCCTGCGGGTACATAGCATGATAGAAAAAGAGCGCGTTGTTTTGAGGATTGTCGGAACCGTCAAGAACAGAGCCGTCACCTTCAAATGTTATCTCAACCGCGTTTGAGGTGAGCCCGGTCATATTTGTACCGTCGCCCAACGCTGCCACCGTTGCGCCCGGCGGGCGGCCGTAAACAATGTCCGGGCCTTCAATTCCGAGTCCTTTCAAATCGAGAATTCTATTTTGCGCGGTACCGACGGGCCCGAGTGATCCACCGTAGAGTGTTATCGTTTTGGAAGTGTCGTTGAATTGGAACGTAATCGGTTTTCGTTCCGACATCGCAATCTGTCTTGCTTCGCGCAAATAGGTCGTTAGTTCCCTCTGAACCGAGGCAAATGCAAGGAGACGGCGCGAAGACATGATCTGGGGTAATGCGAGGACGACGACAATCGAAATCACGATGACGACGATAAGGACCTCGATCACGGAAAAGCCGGCACAGCTGGACGGAGTCTTCCCTACATGTTTTCTAATCCCGATTTTCATTTGTATTACCTAAACAGAGAGAATTGTGCGGTATCCCCTCTACTTCACGATAAGTTCGAATAAACGCTTTGTTCCAAAAACAACAGGGTTTAATTTCTGCTTAAAAAAGGGATTATGGGAGCCCTCGGCCGTGATTACGCGTGTGGAAGATATAAAAGGAAAAATTCCCATCGGGCAGATCAACACGCCCGATGGGAAATATCAGAAACATGTGACTTAAGTGTTCATATCACGAATTCATGCTCCATCTTCAGCTCAGCTTTGCGCAGTTCGTACCGTCCGCGGCCGAAGTTACCTTCTGGTGACATAATCAACGCGAGAAAGTAGTCTTCGCCAAGGAGCCGCATTATAAAAACCGCGTTCTCATTTGAAACAGTGATCTCGTTAAGGCCGCCGAGTCCCGTGTCGCCATTACTCTGATTCGCTTTTTTTATCAGCGAAGTATATTCGGCAACTGCAATATCGAGATTCGAATGGGACCGATCGTCCCGCCATACACGCTCAACGGGTATCCCGTCGAGTCCCATGATCAGCACACCCAAGCTGCCTTCGGTGCGTTCCAAAATTTCCTGCAGAGCATCCTTAAACATAGTGCGTAGAATTCTACAACTAGTTACCCGGTTTTACTACGGGTACCGGCGAAGAGGACGAAGCGGGTGTACCCGGATTCGAAGTCCCTTGCGGCTGTGCCGGTAGCGAGTTCGAGGCTGGATTACCCAACGGAACCGGTTGTACCAGTGTTATTGAGCTGGGACCGTCTTCCATCTTCGATTCTATCCGTTTACCGTTGTAGTCCGGTCGATAGATCCGCGGGGTTATGAAGAACAGGATTTCGTTCGTATCACGGGCAGTTCTCTTGCGTTTGAAGAGATTACCGATCAACGGAATTCTCGAAAGTCCCGGTGTACGGTCAACGATTTCGCTCTCCGAGTCAAACATCGCTCCGCCGACGACGGTTGTGCCGCCATCCGGGACCATGACTTCGGTCTGCATCCGCTGAACGTTGATAGGAGGAGCTCCTCCGCCCCCGGTACCTGGAGCAACAGAGTTATTCTCTGCCACTACATTGAGAATTACCGTGCCGACGTTTGTAATCTGCGGAGTTACCTGGAGCCTCAACGGAACCGGTACATATTCTGTCGTTACAATTACTGCACCTTCAGAACTGTTCGGCTGCACTGTCGTGACGGGTATTTGCTGACCACTTTCGATCTCGGCCGCACGGTTATTCAGCGTTGTGATACGCGGTGTGGCAATTGTCTTGACCTGACCTTTTTGCTCACCAGCATGAAGTGCCGCCGTGATCTGTGTCGTACCAAGCGCGCTGGTCGTCAGCGTTGCAATCGTGTTTGAAACGATGTTTCCAAAATTTGTATTGACGCTACCGGAGGTCGAACCATTTCCGTTTACGCCTGATGCCGAAAGCTGCAGGCCTAGGTCACGACTGAAGTTACGGCTGGCGACAACGATTCTCGATTCGATCTCAACCTGCGGAGCCGGTTGATCGAGATAGTAAACCAGTTTGCGGAGGGCAGCGATATTTTGCTGAACATCAGTGATGATCAGTGTGTTGCTGCGGCCATCGACCTCAACGGTTCCACGTCGCGAAAGCCGTTTTTGGACGATACCCAAAATTCCCTGGTCGGCACCTTGTCCCTGTCCCGCGCCTGTTGAACTCGAAGATGTCGTTCCGCCCTGGAAACCGCCGCGTCCTCCGGACTCGCCACCCAATGTGTTGATGGCTCGCGCATAATTGAGACGTACAAACTCGGTGTAGAGAGGTGACTGGTCAAGCTGGCCTTCCCGAATCTCTTCTTCCTGCGCTCTTTCGTCGGCAAGTGTTTTTTGCGCGGCGATGCGGAGAATTGGACCGTTATGCTGAACGGCCAGTTCCTGTGAACGCAGAATTGAATCGAGAGCGATGTTCCACGGCACTTCGCTGACATTGACCGTGACGGGCACAGCCTTTACGGATTTGTCTATGACAAAGTTGATTCCGTATTGCTCAGTGATGTAGTTGAGAATGTCCCGGATGTCGGCGTTTACAACGTTTAGGTTGATAGCTTCACCGCGAAAACCAGGTTCCCCGTAGTTTTTGCCTTGGTTTACCGGCAACACATCTTGTGCGAGTGCCGTCAGAGCCAGACAACTTATGATAAACAAAGCAATTACGGCCTTGGAACCGATTCTGCTTATACCTTTGAAAGTCATGTTTCTTACCTCACGAGTTAATCTCATGTTTTGAGTGTTAAGTGATTCGCACCGGATTAAGCGGCACGGTTAAGAACTTTTGAAGAGGGGGCTTATGATCTCGGTCTCTTTCTGGACACCGCTTTCTTTTTGCGTGATTTCTTCTTCGCGGACTCGGCCTTTTCGCTTTCGCTTTCAACCGATTTTGTCATCTCTTCGAGAGGAGAGACGATCATGCCCGGATTTGATTTTGAAGGGTCTTTTTCTTCGTTGCTCGCGTTCTGCGGCTTGTCCGAATAGCTTTCACTGGCTGGTGCCGTTCCCTGTATATCTTGTTGTAGCGAGTACTGTCGAAGCGGCATATTCTCAACCGACGCGACGAACTTGCCGTTGCTCCATTTCGTTACTTTTCGGAAAACCAGCCTGTTTTCCTCGACCGCAACAAGTTGTCCATCGAAGAACTTTTCGCCCGGATATATCGTGTACGACAGCTTGATCGGCGTCGCCTCGACCATCGCCGCGAACCCGCGGGGCGTCTTGAAGATACCGGTCACCGACATCTCATTTAGCAACAACACGGACGTAACTTTCGGTATCGGCCGGCCGCTGAGAGCCGCTTGCTCACGTACGCGTTTGTAGTAGTCAATGCGGGCTGTGATCGAAGGGGCGCCGACAACTTCGGGACCCTTCTTTACGGTCGCAGACGGGCCGCCCGAATTGCCGGAGGAACCGTTTGATGTCCTGACGGTGTTCGGCTTCTCATACGGAGCCTGCCTGAAAGGATCACGGGATTGCGCCATCGTTGTCGCGAGGCTTCCGCCGGCGAGGACAGCCAGGGCAATTGCTGCCGCAAAACTAAAGGTACGTTTGATCTTGAGTTTGTTCTTCATTGCTTTTCTCTCGTATAAAGATTGCATGATTTCGGATTCCACTACTTTGCGGCGGGTGCAGCCGGTTTTGCGGGCGCCGGCGCCGGAGCTCCAGGCTTACCATTGGCCGGAACCGGGAGAGGTTTTCCGTCCTTTCCAACCGGTGCCGGAAGCGGCTTGCCGTCGGGTCCCATCTGCACCGGATTGCCCATGTTGTCGAGATCATCAGGTGAGGCGTAGTAGGCGGTCAGCAAAAATTGAGCGTGAAGCGTCTTGTTCGCTGTCTGATTATCCAGTTGCTTGAGGCTGAAATCGGTGATCGAAACAATCCTCTGCAGCTTCGCCATTTTGTCAAAAAAGTCGCGCAGGTTGTTAAAGTTGCTGTCGACTTCGACTTCAACCGGTTTGGCCATGATGAACTCCTGCTGGGAGTCTTCTCGTGGAGAAAACCGGCTTACGATCAACCTCGACTGCCCGGCGGTGTCCTGCAAACCCTGGAGCACGTTAGTAATTTCGCGCTGTTCGGGCAACAAGACCTTCAGTTCGTCGTATTCCTGCTCTTTAGTGGCATAGAGGGTCCGGAATTCGTTAATTCGCTGCGTGGCGATCTTGGCCGCC
>JAOTWT010000291.1 GCA_029862725.1 Acidobacteriota bacterium
CCCAAACGCAGGCGGTAGCCAGAGTTCGTTGCACGCCCTTCTCGACGGGCATCCGAAGAATCCAGCGCGACCGCCTTTCTGAACTGTTCCACTGCTTGGTCCTTAAAGCCCTTTTTCAAATAAACCCAGCCCAGAGTATCGAAGTAACCTGAAATTCCCGGATTCATCTTGATGACGTCGCGCGAGAGACGCATCGCCTCGTCCAGATTTCCCTTCCCCGTGTCGGCAATGAGCCACGCCAGATTGTTGGCTGCGATCGGGGTTTCGGGATTCATCTCCAACGCCTTCCGATAATTCTTTTCAGCCTCGTCGTACTTTCCGCGTCCATCTTCGAGCATTCCAATGAGCGTATAAACGGAAGCCGACGGCTTTTTCTCCAAGACCCTTCGGTATTGTTTTAAGGCTTCTTCGGTCTGCTGTCTCGAAATCAGGAGCGAAGCGAAGGCCGAGTAAGCCGGCAGGTAGTTTTCGTCGGTTTCAATCGACTTCCGGAGTTCGCCTTCAGCCGCATCGCGTTTACCTTCTGCGGAGTAAACTTCCGACTTAAGAAAATGCAGCGCCGCCGTCAGGGACTTCTCGGACCCGGCACCCTTCATTGCCCTGTCAATCGTCGAAGTGGCCCTGGCAAAATCGCGTCTGCGGTTGAGCAAATTTGCCAACCCGGAAAGTGCGTCAAAATTCTTCGGCTCGAGTTTAAGTGCTTCCGCATACAGCTCCTCGGCTTTATCCACATCCTGTCGTGCCAGATAGACCCTGGCCAAATTCACTTTCGCCGCGGCCGACTTTGACGATATTCTGACAACCTCCGCAAGATCCTCCAGGGCATCATCCAGCCTCCCAAGTTGAAGATAGGCAATCCCCCTCGAAGAAAGCCCGTTTATGCGAAGCTGTTCGGTTTTCTGCGCCTTAAAGATATCCGCCGGGAAAACACGACTCGTGCGCTGGACCAGTTCATCAGCCTCGCGTCGAGCGGTCTCGACATCGTTTACCGCAAAAGCAGCCTGTATTCTAAGGAGTGCGGTTCTTCTGAAATTCGGATGATACTTTTCCAGATCGCCGATAAAAGCACGTGCCTGATCGATCTGTCCCATCTCAAGCCTTGCTTTGGTCATATAAAACAAACCGTCACGCTCGCTTGGCTGCTTTTTCAATACGTTTTCGAGATCGGTCACGGCGGCTTCCGGCTGGGATTCGGCAAGTTTCGTCTTCGCACGCAGGATCAAAGCTTCTCCGTCCTGATCGTTTACCGCGAGCAGTTTTTCGAGTTCGTTATTGACCTTGGCAAAATCCCGGTTTTCGAGATAAATACCGGCAAGTGCATATCGCGCCAGGGCGTACTCTTCCAACTCGGCAAGGATCTGCTCAAATACGGCTATCGCATCGTTATCGCGGCCGGTCAGCCGATAAAAGTTGCCAAGGTCCATTCGGCTCTCAAGACTGTTCGCCTGGGTTGCTACCAGATTCTTAAATTGCTGCTCGGCTTTTTTATTCAGGCCTCTCGTCACATAAAACGACGCTGCAGCGAGTCCCGCATCGATATTCTCTGGCTCGACTTTGACGGCTTTCAGGAATTGCTCTTCGGCCTCTTCGGACTTGCCGGAATAGGTCAAAAACCTTCCGTACTCGATATAACCAAGCGCCCTCTTCGGAGTTACTTTAATCGCTTCCAAAATTGTCGACTCGGCAGCATCCGCCTTGTCTATCTTCATGTAATAACGTGAAAGCGCGAGATATGATTCGGTTCTCTTCTTATCCAGCCCGATTGCGTGCCGTAGCACACTTACAACCTCTGCTTCGCTCCTTCCGTTGATGGAGAAGAGGGTCGCCCTGAGGATATGGGCCTCAATATAGTCCTTATCCTGTTTGAGGATGTTGTCGAGGATGCGTTCTGCCTCTTGTATTTGAGGCGGATTGAAGAGGAGATAATAGTTGCCGAGCTTAGCCTTCGCCTCCAAATTGTCAGGCGAGAGATCGGAAACCCTGCGGAGGGCTTCAATGGTCTCGAGAAATTTCTCCTGCTTTTCGTAAGCTCGTGCCAATCCCCACTGCGCTGCGCCGGAGGTTTCGTCAATATCGGCTGCGGCCCGGAACTGCATCACGGCAGCTTCGTAGCTGCGCTGAGCCAGGAACTGCTCACCTCTTTCAAGATGGCTTTCCAGCGACTGTCCGCACGATAGAAATAGAAAAAGCGCACCGAGGAAAACGGTAAGCAAAAGGAATCTTGGGTACTGGCACTCTGTGTTAATCATTTTAGACAATTCGGCCCCGGTTCTGATAGGCCTGATAGTCGGAGCAACGACCATCGAACTATCAACCTGTCTACGTCTCTACTCGGAAAAGGGGCAATCTCTTCCGAGTGTTTAACTTCCCATTATCAATTTCGATACTAAAAGCGGCAATGCCGCATATGTGCTACTGTTCCTGAAATAGCACCAATTCGCGCAGAATTTCAGAAAAAATCGGTATTCTACGCCAATAAAGCATTTAAGGCCTCAAAATCGCATTCTCTTACCGCAAGAAGCCTTTTCTGATCATTGATTTTGGGGGTAAGCGGGGATTATAGCCTAGAATTGCCGGCAGGCAAAGAGACCATCACTCGGGCACGAAATCCGGCAGTACCTCCGACACGCTCGCCGAGAGATCTACCGCCGCCGCGGTCGCTTCTTTTTCGGAGTGCCCGACGGAGGTCATTACCCGCACCATCGCACCGTCCGAACGCCGTCTGGAAACGCTGTCGAGGACTGTGTATACCTTATCGGTGTATTCGCTTGCCTGTGTTCGGCCCCGTCCCTGGTACCAGTAGATCATGACCTCTTTATATTTGCCGTTCTCGATGATGAAACGGTTGGCTTCGAAACTCTCTCCCGACGCGGTCTTGATCGTTACGATTTCGGGCTTTTGCATTTCCCACCCGGATCCGGGTAGGCAGTTCTGAGGTCTGTGATAGGTCGCGCCGGTTCTCTGCGAGGCGTAATAGCCTATATAAAGGTTTGCGAGACGTCCGTCGGAGACATATTCCCGCATCGTATAATCGGTCGTTTTGAGCACGCTTTCGGTTTCCGGAGAAAACTTTATGTGGTCTCCCTTCTGTTTCCATTTCCCGAGCGTCGAAGGCAGTTCCTGAAGCGCAGTTCGCTGCACGGCAACTTCTCCTCTGTTTTCAAACCAATTGATAAAGAATCCGCCCGCAAGCAGAACCGAGATCAGGATCCAAAAAGCCACTGGGCGGAAACCGCCAGTTTTTGATTCCGCGAAAGCATTCGAATCCGCTTCGGCATCTTGTTTCGTTTTGAAAACGCGTCTCAATAGCGAGTTGAGCCCGAGTAGCAAAAGCAGCGCCGCGACGTAGACCAGCCACCCGGAAAGCTCGTGCGAAAAGCCCGTTGTCGCCCTGATGCCATAATTATATGTAAAGACGCCTGTCGCCGTGACCCTTGCTGCGTTTGTCAGCACCGCTATCGGAATCGCTGAAACGATCAGCAGCGCTCCCCTCCAAACGTCGCGGTTATAAATGAAAGCAGTCATCTTCGCCGGTTTTACGAAATCACGGCTGCGTGTGAAGAAGACGAGTATCACCGCGAGGGCCATCAGGGTCATCAAAGATCTGATTCCACTGCAGGCCTCGACGACCTCGAGCGCGATCACCTGGACGGAGCCTGCCGGGAGGATTTCGATTACATTTCCCTTACGAACCGTTGGCACGCCAAAAACGCGAATTCCCGAGACGGCAATCCGGGAAGCATATATTTGAAGCGGAAAAGCGATCTTATTAAAGATAATCTGCGGTATCGGAATCGCTAACAGGGATATAAGGAACGGCACCGCCAGAGACCTGACCACCGTAATACCGAAGAAGTACGCGGCAATCCCGGCAGCCATCAAAACCAAAGAGACGCGCTGCAGGAAAAGTTCCGCCCCGAGGGTGCCGGCGAGCAACATGAAAAGAGCAGTAATAACGAGAATACAGCCTTGCCAAATCGCCGGCCGGTGAGGCAGCCCGCTCATCGGTGACATTCTTAACCAGAGAATATATGCAATGACGAAAGGAACAAGCAGCCCGTGGGAATAGTTCTCGTCCGTCCACCAGTGGCCAACCAGACGCGACAAAACAGTCGCGTAGAGGAATCCAACGGCGAGAATAACGATCCCGGTCGTCCAATATGATTTGATGGTTGTGGCACTCATGCACTTTGCCGATCCATCGCGATGAGATCGACACGTGTTGTAAACGGGTAATAACTCCCCGATTCCGCATCGCCCGAAGCAACGCTCTCCGGCCGTCTAAGCTTTTCTGTCCAATACGCGGTCGGCGATAGCCATTAATATTGTCGAGTCTTCCAAGTCAACGAGTTCTTCGCACGCCCTGCGGTGTACATCGACGGCCAGCTTGCGGGTCTCTTCTATCCCGTAAATCGAGGGATAAGTAGCTTTTTCGGCCGTCGCGTCTTTACCCGCGGTCTTACCCAGCACATCAGTAGTTTGAGTAACATCCAAGAGATCGTCCGTTATTTGATAAAGTAGTCCGAGCAAATCCGCATATTGAGAGACCGAGCGCAGAACATCGGGTTCGGCGCCGCCTATGCGAGCGCCAGCCCTTGCCGACACGACGATCAGGGCGCCCGTCTTCTTTCGATGAATCTGCTCCAGATCTTCAGCTGTGATCTGTTTTCCCTCGCTTTGCAGATCTAACTGCTGACCCGCTGCCATCCCCCCGGGTGTGCCGGCGGCAACCGCCAGATCCAGTATCAAATCAACCCGGGTCTTATAGTCCAAATTTTCGTCGGCAGCTACAACCTCAAAAGCAAG
>JAOTWT010000008.1 GCA_029862725.1 Acidobacteriota bacterium
GCCGCCTCCATCCCGTTTGGCAGCTTTTTCGGCCGCAAAGTGATCCACCGCCTGCCCCGCTTGACGCGCCTTGGTTTCGGCCCTTTAAGAAGGTTCCACGAGATTCCCCGGTCGAGGGTTTGGATAACTCCGAAATTGGTTGCGAGATAGATTGTGTCGGGATTCACTCTGTCCTGCACCAGCGTATACACGATCGTACGGTCGGTATCTATATTCTTTACGCTCTTGGTCCAGGTCACGCCAAAATCGTTACTCACAAAAAGGAAACCGCCGCCTGTCGCCGTGTTTATTGTCGTCGCATAAAGGCGATTCGGCCGTTCGATATCCGGGATAATATTGTATGTGAACCGGCTGCTGAAGTTTCCGTTGTTTAACCTAAAGCTCCGGCCGGCATCATCCGAAACCATTACTCCATAATTGTTTGTACCGATAAAGACCCGACTGGGATTCTGCGGGTGAACCGCTATCGAGTTGATCTCGATGTCCTTTGAGCTCGTCAATCTCCACGAAACCCCGCCATCGGACGACATCCAAAATCCTTCCGTAGTTCCGGCATAGACGAGTCCTTTCAATCCCGGGTTGTGAAGAATGTCACGGGTGCGCCTGGACTGGGACGGTATCCCCTGTACTTTTTTCCAGTTTTCGCCTTTATCGACCGATCGATAAATACCGCTGCACGCAGCGGCGATTACTTTGTCAGGATCAGCCGGATCAATGTCAATCGAGAACACATCCGAATCGTCGATCATACCTTTCTTGACCAAACGCCAATTCGCTCCGCCATCAGTCGTCTTGTATGCGCGCCACCAGGTTCCAGCGTAGATCGTATCCTTATCGTCCGGGTCAATCGCCAGAGCGTCCAGTTTTTGGGGAGCTGTGTTCGACGTAAATTTCGTCCACGAGTCGCCCGAATCGCGGGAAATCCAAACGCCGGTCACGGTTCCGACAAGAAGCATATCGGGATCCTGCGATGCCTGCACCATGGCGTGGATCGCCTCGTTCTGCAATTCAGCGGATTCTTTCCACGTCTTTCCGCCATCTGTGGTCTTAAAGAACCCGCCGGCCTGTTTGTGCCGGTGGCCGGCTGTGTAAATAACTGCGGAATCACGCGGATCGACAATAAGACTGTCGAGAATGAGTTGAGATTTTTGAAAATTCGCGAGCAGCACCCAGCTGTCGCCCGCGTCGTATGAGGCGTGGACCTGCCCATCGAGAGTACTGACGAACAAGTGATCCTTGTTTTTCGGGTCAACAACAATCTCCCGAACATCGCCGCCTGTCGGACCGATCACCTGCCAGCGTTTGAAGTTATTTTCACCGTAGGCGAATCCTGTGATTAGAAGCAAAAAGGCGAGCATGCCAACGGAAGTCTGCAATAAACTTGAAATCATTTTTGTGTGCATATTTGGTAATCCAGCAAGAACGGCTCATTTTGTGCCGCGACCATTAGGATCGCGAGGAAGGACGTGTCTCAACTAAGATGACGAGTTCACGGGAGTTTGTTGCCTAATAAACGGATCAACGCATCCCTAACTCCGCCTGACATGTGAAAAATCAAATCTCGACCGTCAGGGCTTTTTAATTTTATTCGTTTTGGAGACCGATTGTAAAGGGGAAAGAAAAAAACGGGCCGCCGAGGCGACCCGTTTGAGAAATCCCTTGCGGGCATTATTTATTCGTCAATCGTACTGGAATCGGCACCGGCCGGAACAACCCAGACTCTCGTCCTGATGCTGCTCTCAACTCCGCCGTTCACAAGAATGACCTTATCGGGATCGAGGCTTCGGAATGCGATGTGATCGCGAATCACCTTCTCACGTCTTGCTACTTCTCGTGCAGGACCGTAGTTGATGATGTATCCCGTTGCAGTCGGATCCGATTGCAGGTTGATATACAGATTGTCGATGCGAGCCTTGACGTCGTTGTTCACTAGTTTGCCGAACTCGTCGATCAAGACTGGCTGCGGCGGTTGTGCAACGATACCTGTATCGCTACCGCTACGCTTACATTCTTCGCAATCGGCAGTTACTTCGACGTTTGCGGTGATTGTTTCACCCGCAAGTTCGTCGGTGCCGCCGACAACGATCGAAGGCGTACCCTGACCGCTCAATATCGAACCCTTGTCAACTTCCCAGGTGTAGACCAGATTTTGCTGGTCGCCGCCGGTGACTTCCGCTCTGAACGTCATCGTCTGACCAGGCCGTACGACAGCCGGAGGACCGGAAACGCTCAATGATCCACAATCGCAAGCCTTCTCACAATCGCATTCACGGACGTTGACAGTCTTGGTCATCGGATCGCTGCAGACTCCGCAACCGTCGTCGACTGCCGCAGTCAGCGTATATTCACCAGGACTCGCGCCGCTTAAATCCCACGATACGTTTGCGCCCTGGCCTTCGATTCGACCACCGGACACGGTGTAGTTGTAGGTAAGAACGTCGTTTTCCGGATCGGTCGCGTTGGTGCGAACGTTAATCGTCTGGTCGTCGCTGCAAGTCTCGCCTTCCTTCGGCCGGAAACCGGGTTCGCAAGGCTTGGTGACCTCGGTCGCGCTCAAATCAACTGAGTTGATAGTTGCCGGTTTGTTTGGAATCTCTCTCGCACGCTCATTGCGGCGTCCAAGAGTGAACTGCCCGATAAACCCGTACGGGTCAAACGAAGGCCTGAATCCCTGGGGAATACCCGTTGAGGTCGTTTGGACAACAGTCGGCCTACAATTCGGTCCACCCACGAGCGGCGTACATGCAATCGTAACGAAGTTGTTAAACGTCTCGTTGCCGAACGAGCTGCGATCCTGCTGATTAGCGTGATACCTGAAGGCGCCGCCAATGCTTACCCATCGTGCCGGGAACGCCCTCGCACCGACAAGCACGTCAATCGGATCGTTTTCAAACGCATTCGGCGTTCTCCCGCCAACAAACTGCTGCGAACGGAATTCGAGGATCGGCTGGAAGTACTTGTTGACCGGGAAATCCACCGCAAAAGCGGCCAGAAGCTCATTTCCACGGTCCAGCAAGGTAGCGCCGTTAGCCTCTACATCTCCATTGTAGATGTAGCCAACGTTCCCGGAAAGGTTCATCCACTTACGAACTCTGACGTCACCAAAGGCAACCAGACCGAAGTCACCCTGCTTGCTGCCCGGAGAAGATCCGGCCTGCATCTCGGTGAAACCGCTGGTGCTCGACGCACGGTCCGCATAGAACCTGTAAAACGGAATAAGGCCTACGCCGATCGGATTGTTAGGTCCGGTAAAACGAATTTTCGCGCCGACCGAAAAAGTATTGAAATTCGACGTTCCGTATTGACTCGAAAGGAAAGGCGCATCGTTCAAGTACGACGGAGCCGTTGCAAATACAACTGGTACCGAGCAGCTCGTCGCAGTCCGACAATTCCCGCCGACTGGCGCAAACGTTGTCTGCAACACGACGCCCGGCAAAATACTGCCATAGACGGAGCCCACGCCGGGGAAATTACTCGCCGCACCGCCGCCGCTCGGAGGCCCGAGAGTCGGTCCCGGACCGGGGAAGCCAAAGGTGCCGGCCGGTCCACCCGTGTATGGATAAGCTACAACCGGCTGATTTCCCGGAGGACGATAAATCGCCGTACCGTTGTATTGTCCGCCCAGCAAACCGTTGGGAGCCAAAATCACAGCCGGGCCCGATCCAAAGATCGCGTCCGGGAGATACATGCTCGATAGGTTTCTGGGGGAATTGACCTTGATCGCGCGATAGGCGTCGGTGTTGAAGAACAACTCCATGTAATCGTTCAAACCAATCTGGAAGCTGATTGGAACCTCAACAAGGTCGACGTCACCTGGGTCACGATCGAAATTACTGTAGGCAACGCTGAACGTCCATTCGCCTTTACGAAGCGTTTGACCGTCGTACACTGTAAACAAACCGGTAGGACCACCCACAGGACCGCCAGTTCCAACTGTCGGTGCTATGTTTCTCGGATCCTTCTCCGGCCTTAACGTTTGAGCAGACACTGATAACATCAGTGCCATGATCGTAAGCGTAAGTAAAAACGCTTTGTAAGCGAGTTTCATCACATTCCTCCGCCGAAATAAATAATTCAAAATTTAAAGTAGCCTGTCTAAGGTCGAAATCTTAACACAACCCATTTAAAGATGCTACGTAGTAATTGCCTCACACCAAAGCGATTTTTTGAATAGTTCAAAACGAGCTAATCTCTTTGGCTTAGATATGTTCAAGTTAGTCTTTCACCAACTTTTATATTGGACACCCTTCGAAAAGTCAATAAATTCGTCGGACTTCCCTAAAATTCCAACTATCCGAAGATACTTTAGATCATATCGAAAAGCAAGCCTTAAATTACCATTAAACTAAGACAAATAAAAAATTTACTGGAATAGGACAGGAGTCGATTTTGCTTGTCCTGAAGACCGACATTGGTCTCTTAAACTGGTTTTCGAAATTACTTGACATTCCTTCATTTTCTTAGCGCCTGTGGAAGGTCAAATGCCCAAAAATACAGAGAGTTGAATCCGCCCTTCACGTAGACTAATAAACATCGTATTTCGGCCACCTCGATTTCAATTAGTTGAAAGTATCCGATCTGCGCCTGGCGGCGCCTGGCGCCCCGTTAAAAGAACCGCTCCGAAAACCCTCGCGATTAATGCTTACCAAACGAAAGCCAAGCCCTCTGATCTTTGCCGCGGCCTTCATCACCGTTTTCTCGAAATGTGGGTCCTTCATTTCGGAAAGGGCGATTTCAATCGTCGCCGTTTCACCATGATTTCGAAGCCTGAACTCGCGAAACCCGTTCTCGCGCAATATGTCCTCGCCGCGCTCGATCTTGCTTAGCCTCCCAATCGTCACAGGAACGCCAACCGCGACTCTCGAAGCAAGGCAAGGGCTAGCCGGCTTATCCCAGGTCTCAAGGCCAAGCACCCGGCTGCGTATTCGAATTTCCTCTTTCGTAAGACCAAATTCTTCCAATGGACTTCGAATCGATCTTTCAGCCGCTGCCCTCCGGCCCGGTCGAAAATCACCGGCATCGTCCACGTTGGACCCATCCACGATCACAAAGCCTGCGAATTCACACGATCCAAGTTTCGCGATCCTACGATACAATTCCGACTTGCAAAAATAGCAGCGATCGCCTGCATTCTTCCGGTAGGAACGATCGTCAAGCTCGGTGGTCTCAATCAAAAGGTGCTGGAATCCATGTGTTTTGGCTATTCGTTCGGCCGCCCGCAGCTGGTAAGACGAAACACTCGGAGAAACACCCGTTACACAAACCGCTTTCGACGCTAACTCCTGAGTGGCGAGTTTTGCCAGATACGCGCTGTCAACCCCGCCCGAATATGCGACCAACATTCCAGCCTCGCGACGCATCCAATTTCGCAGTTTTGCTTCTTTTTCGAAAACCATAAGAGTATGTAACCCGTTGTTGGCGCAATCAACAATACCGAAATTAAGAGGTTAGCGAACACCGGCGGGCAGTTCAAACGAGCGAACGCTTTAACGATTTAATTCATTTTGTTCGAGTTCTAAGTTGCATGATAGAATTCAATAAACACAACTGCCCTGGGCCGAATAAGCGATGTATATTTCGAGAACAGATCTGTCATTCAGACTTCTAAGAAGATCAATTCTTCTGCTAGGCCTGTTTGCACTATTTGTTTCTTTCTCCCAGTACGCAAGTGGTCAGGAAGACGACGAAGAGTTCGTACAGGAAGGTGTGGCGATAAATCAGCCTGCCGAAAATACCTCGGATCCCGTAAGGCTTTTTCTCGAGGCGCAGGAAGCACACGCAAAGGGTGAACTCGACAAAGCGCTTGAACTTTACGCGGAAGCCTTAAAGGCGTACCCCGAGTTCCCCGAGGCCGAATACCAGCGCGGGACAATTTTTCAGACTCGTGGTTCGTGGGACGAGGCGGAACGGTCGTTTCGAAATGCCGTTCAATACAGGCGTGACTGGACGCTCGCGATGGCCGGTTTGGGCGCTGTGCTGATCCGAAACGGAAAGCTTGACGAGGCGGAGAGTGTTCTTGAAAAGGCGATTCGAATCGACGGCATGAGCATTCCCGCTTACCCGGCCCTTACAGATCTTTATCTTCTTCGGCCGCCCGGCGAAGAGAAGATGCAACGGCTTTATTCAAGCCTCGTTTTTCTTACGACAAAAGCGAACATCCCCAGCTCGATCTGGGCCTGCCGCGGCGCTGTCGAACGCATTATCGGCAAATTGGCGGATGCGAAATCGAGCATCGACCGTTCGCTCGCTCTTGACCCGGACAACGGACGCGGGAAGGTGGAACAGATTGAAATCGCACTCGCGGGATCTGACTTCAGGGGAGCGGTCCAGATGGCCTCCACTCTGAATGCCGGCGACCCCGACGATGAAGGCTACCAAATACTTTATGCCCGGGCTCTTGCCCTCGCCGGCGACAAAACAAAAGCGATTGCGATACTGGAAGCAATCGCCGAGCCCAATGATCAGATTCGCGATCTCCTGGCTGCGATCAAGGCAAGCGGTGAGGCCGATATTGAAGTTCTCGAAGCGGAACTGCGTGACTCGCCGGATAGCGTTCCGGTCCTCGGACGGCTTTGCGCGGCGCTTCGCCGCGAAGATCCGAAAAGAGCGCTTGGTTATTGTGAAAGAGCATTTCGGCTCGACCGGGATAATATCGGACATGCCATTGGGTTCGGGGCGGCGCTTGTTCAGCTAAGGGATTTTCGTAGGGCGATTGACCTGTTTGAGGACATAAAGGTGAGGGTTCCGGATAACCATACCGTAAGGGCGAACCTTGCGACGGCGTATTTCAAGTCCGGAAGGTTTGCAGATGCCAAGGCCGAATATTCTTGGATTACCAAAACTCAGCCGGAATCGGCGGCCGGTTACTATTTTCTTGCAATCACCCACGACAACCTGCGAGAATATTTTGATGCGATGGCAAATTATCAGCAGTTCCTACGTTTGGCGGACGAGAGAACCTTTGCGGCGGAAATTGATCGCGTCAGGCTGCGACTGCCGTTGCTTCAGAGACAATTGGACAAAGGTAAAAAGGGTAAATAAAGGAGGGGAAATGGACTGTAAATGCCGGTATTTTTTAGCTAACTCATTGCGCATGCGTTTTTTGCTGTTACGGCCCTTTTCCATCTTGTTTATTCTGATGATTGCCGCAGCCGGCCATTCCCTTGCGCAGGAAAAAGAACTTCCCGAAGGGGTCGTGCCTCCCCCATTGAGCGTTCTCTCGGACGAGGAAAGCGATTCGCTGGAAGGGGAGACAGATCTTAAGAGGAGAACGAAACTGGCGATCGGTTTTATGGAAAGCCGCTTGTCGAGCTCGGAAGCTTCGGCGGACAACGAGGATTTTCAGGAATCGCTCCAACAGCTCGGCCACTTTGAGGCCTTGATGAATAATACCTACCGCAATCTCTATCGAAACGACTACAAGAAGGGCGCGCTCAAGAATTACAAACGCTTCGAAATCGCGTTACGCGAATTTATTCATAGGCTTGAACTTGTCCGACGAGCCCTGCCATTTAGTCATTCGTACCATGTCTCGGAATTGATTAAATCCGTGCGCGAAGTGCGCCGAAAATCGGTTGACAGTTTTTATGGCGACACTGTACTTCCGGACGGTCAGTCAAGATTATGAAACGAATAGCTTTTCCGGCCGTTTTTGTCGTATTTATAACGCTTGCTTTCCTTGCCGGTACTGCCGAGGCCCAGCGCCGTGACCATCTCACAGCGGAGGAGATCGAACTTGTCCGGGATGTTCAGGACGTCGACCTGAGGATGGGGCTGTTTGTCCACGCTATTGAGCGGCGGCTGTGGGTAATTTCCGGGACTGATGCCCTTACACCCGAACAAAAAAAACGGGTAGAAAAAGACCATGGCGAATGGGGCGACCTGCCGACCGGCACCCGGACGGAACTCATCTCCGACATCGAAAGAATTCTCAGTGAGGCGATTGACAAGCTGGAGGACGTGTTCGATCGTGAGCCGGAACAGGAGTTGATTCCCTTTGCCCTCTATGTAATCGCCGATTATTCGGAAATTCTGATTCCCGAGTTGCGAAGCCTCGCGGAAAGCACCGAAGACAGGCGCCAACTCGGCCTTCTCGAATCCGCGGTAATTCATTGTCAGAGCATTCTCGACGCACGCGAAGGCATTCCGAGACCAACCGGCAAAAGAAAAAAGAAAAAGCAAGCCTCATGATCGACACCGGGCCTCTTTCCTTTTACCACGATAGAAACAAAGCCGAGGACTACATAGAGATGCGCCGCGGGATCGACGGACGAATACTCGTCTCCGCTCTTCGCTCCTTGATTGCGGACGGCTCGCGCGTTCTCGAACTTGGCATCGGGCCGGGTACCGACCTCCGAATTCTTGCGGAGTTCTTTGAGGTCGTTGGATCGGACTACTCACCGTGGTTTCTTGAGATATTTTCTACAGCCTATCCAGGCATTGATTTGCTCCGGCTCGACGCCGTGACGATTGAAACAGATCTCGCATTCGATTGTATTTTTTCTAACAAGGTGCTCCATCATCTTCCGGAGGAGCAAATGAAGAGGTCTCTTGAGCGGCAAGCGAGGGTCGTCGGCAAAGGAGGAATACTCTTTCACAGCTTCTGGCTCGGCGATGAATCGAGCACCTGCGAAGGACTGACTTTTACGAAGTATCCTGAAGAGAAGATCGCGAGTGTGCTTTCGAACGTGGGAGAGATTGTCAAAAGCGGCAGATATCAGGAAATGAATCTCAACGATTCATTCTTCGCCGCGGTTCGAATAACTGAGCAGTGTTGATTTTTGAGCGTCTGACGCTTGAAATCTCGCATTACTTCCGGGCATCCGCCGAACTAATCTGGTTACCGAAGCAATCTTATAAATCTTTTCTTGACGCTCCTCATGGTGAGTGATAATTTCACCTTTGCTTTAAACCGGAATTATGTCTGATCCAAATCTTCAGAAAACACCTCTGAACGCCGTCCACCGAGAACTGGGCGGCAAGATGGTCGATTTCGGCGGCTGGGATATGCCCGTATTGTACCCGGCGGGCACAATCAAGGAGCATATTAGAACGCGAACTTCCTCCGGCCTGTTCGATGTATCGCACATGGGCGAGATCCACGTCGACGGCAAGGACGCGATTCCCTTCGTGAACCACCTGACGACGAACAACGTCGAGAAACTGGTCGACGGACAAGCGCACTACTCCGCCTTGACATACGTAAACGGAACCGTTGTCGACGACCTCCTCGTATACCGTTTTGGCCCCGAGCGGCTCCTCCTTGTCGTCAACGCCGCCACCCAGGACAAGGATTGGGAATGGATTCGATCACACAGCGATGGTTTCGATGTCGACCTTCGCCATGCCAGCACCGAATACTGCCAGATCGCGATTCAGGGGCCTTCCGCACTGGGAATTTTGCAAGGACTTACGGACACGCCGCTCGATGAGATCAAGTACTATCATTTTTCAAACGGAACGGTCGACGGGGTAGCTTCGATAATTTCCAGAACGGGATATACCGGCGAGGACGGCTTCGAGGTCTACGCGGATGCGTCAGAAGCGGTGAGGCTCTGGAACAAAATGCTCGACGCGGGCAACTACGGTTCCGAAGACGGGATACTTCCCTGCGGCCTTGCAGCCCGAAACACGCTGCGTCTCGAAGCGGCGATGTCCTTGTACGGTCACGAGATCAGCGAGGATATCACGCCACTTGAAGCCAACCTCGGGTGGATCTGCAAACTAACGACTGACTTTATCGGCCGGGACGCACTGGCGGAACAAAAAAGGGCCGGGCTCACCCGAAAACTCGTCGGCTTCGAAATGACCGACAGGGGCATTGCCCGAGACGGATTCGACATCTATATCGACGACCGTAAATCGGGATTTGTAACGTCGGGAAGTCCCGCTCCTTTTCTAAAAAAGAACATCGGACTGGCCTTTGTTCCCGCCGAGTTTGCAAACATCGGGCAAGAGATTAAGATTGATGTCAGGGGGAAAATGCTGGCGGCCGAAATTGTTCCGACGCCGTTCTACAAGAGGGCCAAATAGTGGCCGGAGTTTCAACCAAAGCTTGATTTAAATTAATTAACCGAGAGAACTGATTAACTATGTCAAATATTCCAGACAACCTGAAATATAGTAAAGATCACGAGTGGCTGAATGTCGAGGGCGATACTGCTACCCTCGGAATTACCGACTATGCGCAGGAAGCCCTGGGCGATGTCGTTTACGTTGAGTTGCCGAACGAAGGTGAGAACTTTAACGCTCACGACGCTTTCGGTTCGGTTGAATCGGTAAAGGCGGTTTCGGAGATTTTCACGCCTGTTGCCGGCGAAGTCATCGAAACGAACGAAGATCTGAACGACACCCCGGAGGTCGTAAACGACGATCCTTACGGGGATGGCTGGATGGTCAAGATCAAGATGGACAATTCCGGCGAGGCGGATGCGCTTCTGAGCGCGGAAGAGTATGCCGAATTCCTCGAATCGGAAGAAGAATAGAGTTTTTTAGAATTTCGATTTAGCCGCTGCGTTAACCAGTGCATCCGGTTTCGGGTTCAACGGGCAGCGGCTTTTTTGACACATACATCAACCAAGCTAGATTTTTGTTTAATGAGATATATTCCAAACTCAAAAGAAGAACAATCAGAGATGCTGGGCGCAATCGGCCTCGCGTCGGCTGACGAGCTGTTTCGTTCGATCCCGGAAGATGTGCTTCTCGCGAGGAAGCTCGAAGTGACGAGGCCGCTAGCAGAAAACGAGGTTATTACGTCGATGGAGACGTTTGCCGCGAAAAATGAAGCGGCTGTCAAGACTTCGTTTCTCGGCGGCGGGGTTTATTCCCATTTTTCTCCGACCGTGGTCGATCACCTTATTCAACGCAGCGAGTTTTTTACTTCCTACACGCCTTACCAGCCGGAAGTTACCCAGGGGACGCTCCAATACATTTTCGAATTCCAGACACTTGTTTGCCAGTTGACCGGGATGGAGGTCGCAAACGCCTCGATGTACGACGGTTCGACAGCGATGGCCGAAGCGTTCCTGATGGCACATCGCGTCACCCGCCGCGACAAAGTCCTCGTCGCCGAAACGGTGCATCCAGAATACCTGGAAGTTGCGGAGACCTACACCCAGCACGGGGAAATGCAGCTTGAGACGATCGGTTTCGACCATGAAACGGGATGTGTCGCCACAGAGGGTCTGGCCAAAATCGATAAGGACACGGCGGCGCTTGTGATCCAGTCACCGAACTTTTTTGGTTGCGTTGAACGGCTCAACGATCTGGCCGACATGGCTCATGAGGCGGGCGCCCTTTTGATCGTCGTCGTGACGGAGGCGGTGTCGTTCGGTATGCTCAAATCGCCAGGCGAATGCGGCGCCGATATCGTCGTCGCTGAAGGCCAGAGTTTTGGCGTTCCGATGAGCTTCGGCGGGCCACATGTGGGAATGTTTGCTTGCCGCCAGAAGTACGTCAGACAAATGCCCGGCAGGCTGGCCGGTGTTGCATACGACAAGGACGGAAACCGCGGTTTCGTGTTGACCCTGGCGACGCGCGAGCAGCACATACGACGCGACAAGGCAACTTCGAACATCTGTACTAATCAGGGTCTGATCGCGCTCGCGGCCACCATTTATATGGAAACGATGGGACGCAGGGGACTGCAGGAAGTTGCCTATCACAACGCGCAAAAAGCCGCCTACGCGGCAAAACGAATCGCCGAACTGGATGGTTTTTCGATCGCTTTCAGCGCTCCCTTCTTTAATGAGTTTGTCGTCACGGCGCCTTCCCCAGCCAAGGATATCCTTCGCCGGCTAAGCTCCGAAAAAGACATCTTGGGCGGCATCGCGCTTTCCGGTTATTACAAAGGGCGAGAAAATGATTTCCTCGTCTGCGTAACCGAAACAAACACGAGGGAACAAATTGACAAACTCGTCGCGGCACTCGGCTGAGAGTTCCGCTTCCCCGGTCGCCGAAACCACACGTGGAATCGCGCCGGCTTTGATTATTGAAACAAAACCACGATGAGCATAACGAAAGTCACACAGCACCCGACCCAGAATGAAGCATTGATCTTTGAACGTTCGCAAACCGGACGGGTTGGATACAGGTTGCCGCAACTCGATGTCGAAGAGACGCCGGCCGATGACCTGATGCCTGCCGAATTTCGTCGAACCGACGACCTCGAAGGAGTTCCTGAAGTCTCCGAAGTCGATGTCATCCGCCACTTTACAAGGATGTCAACATGGAACTTCTCGATCGACCTGGGCATGTACCCGCTTGGATCGTGCACGATGAAATACAACTCGAGGCTGAATGAAAAAGTGGCCCGAATCGCGGGCTTCCTCAACCATCACCCTTTGGCGCCGGAGGATGAATCACAGGGTGGGCTCGAACTCATGTACCGGCTGCAGGAAGACCTCGCGGAGATCACGGGGCTTCCCGGCGTTACTCTTCAGCCTGCAGCGGGCGCTCACGGCGAAATGACGGGAGTGATGATCATTCGCGCGGTCTTGGACAAGAGGGAAGGAGAAGCGTCGAAACAGCGGCGGGTAATGCTCGTTCCCGATTCTGCCCATGGCACCAACCCTGCGTCTGCAAAGCTTGCCGGATTTACTGTCAAGACAATCCGCTCGACCCCAGATGGATTTACCGACATGGACCATCTCTACGAGTTGTGCGGAGAAGGCGGAATCGCCGGGCTGATGCTGACGAATCCTTCAACTGTGGGGATATTCGAAAAGAACATCCGCGAGATTTGCGACGCGATCCATGACGCCGGCGGGCTGGTGTATATGGACGGCGCGAATATGAATGCGCTGGTTGGAGTGGCACGCCCCGGCGATATGGGTGTCGATGTAATTCACCTCAACCTGCACAAGACCTTTTCGACCCCCCACGGAGGAGGCGGCCCGGGCTGCGGACCCTGTTGCTGCACGGTCGAACTCGAACCGTTCCTGCCCACTCCGAAGGTGGTTCGGGAAAACGGGGGCTACAGGCTCGAATACGATCGTCCGGACTCGATCGGCCGCGTAAAGGCGTTTTTCGGGAACTTTGGAATGATGGTACGTGCGCTCGCCTACATTCAGACGCACGGCGACACCGGTTTGCGCGAGGCAACCGAGGCCGCAGTGCTAAATGCCCGTTACATCGCACATTATCTCGAGAAAGACTTTGAAAAACCCTTTGAGGCCGACACGATGCATGAGGTAATCCTCTCGCACAAGAAACAGGCGCGAAAAGGCGTTCATACGCTCGATATCGGCAAACGGCTGATCGATTACGGTTTTCATCCGATGACGGTCTACTTCCCTTTGATAGTAGACGGAGCGATGCTGATCGAGCCGACAGAGTCGGTCGGGCGGCAGGAACTAGATGCGTTTGTGGACGCGATGAAATCGATCGCTAAGGAAACCGTTGAAGATCCGGACCTCGTGATTAACGCCCCACACACGACCCGCATCGGCCGTTTGGACGAGGCAACGGCCGCGCGGAAACCGGTCCTTCGCTGGAGCCCCGACATGGAGTCGACCGCTAAATCAGCATAGGTTTTGGAAAAAGTCCCGAGTTTACCAACCGGCGCACTGCGTGCCGGTTTTTTTGTGCGCGTTTTTTTGCGAAACAATGTCGTCGGCCGGCCGATAATTTTGACAACGGAACAAAACATAAGGTCGGAAGGAGACTCGAACTATGGCAGTTAAACTGGATGCAGCTCATGTCGCCGCAAAGAAAACCATGTCGTTCGCCTCACAGGCGGTCAAGAAAACCGTAAAAGCCGCGAGTTCTGTCGTCAAATCAACGGCCCCTTCGGCAAATGCCGCAGTTACCGCCAAGAAAGCATCGTGGAATCTTCATGCAGCAGTTGCCAAACAGAATCTTAGAAACAGTTACACCGCCTCAACGACGCCTCGGGAGCGCGCCGACGAGATTATCAAGAACAACGGCGGACGCGACAACCTGAACACAGATAATGCCGGACGCGATTTGGGCGTAATGGCGGTTAGCGACCCCGCCGCCGCACTCGAGGTTTCGATACTGGTCCTCGATCAGGTCAAGGAAAACGACCGCGACGAGGTAGCACAGAGTTTTGCCGACAGCCTTTCCGAAGATCAGCTCGCTGCAATTGCGAGTGACGCACGAGGCACGGAACTTCTGGAGTTGCACCGGAAAAACGTACTCGACGGCAAAGTCCATCGCGATGAACGCGCCACAGCTCTGAGGCTTCAAAATGCCATTCAGCGCTATCCGACCCCGGAATTAACAGGAAACCACGAAAATGATATCAGAACCATGGCGTCTGATCTGGAAGGCCTGCCGCCCGAAAAGCAGGCGGAATATCTAAAAGAGATCCTTGCCCATCCGTACGGCATTGAAACACTGGAAAGAGCGGCGGTCCTGAATGCCGAAGAGCAAAAAGTGCTCGCGTCGGCGCTTAGCAGCGCTTATACGGCCAATCCGTCCAGCGTCAACTCGGCGTTTAGATCGACCCTCGAAAGCGAAAGGCTCTTCCCGGTCACCCAATGGAGCGGGTTCGCAAATGTGGTTTCCCAAACCGGTAACGATGCATTGATCGCCAGTTACGGACGAATGGCGATAAACCATGCGGCATCCAATCCGGATCACCATGCCGTTTCCGTTGATGCAATGCAGGCGCTCTCCGGATTGACGCCCGGCGCCCTTGCGAGTTTCATAAACTTCCGTTCTATAGTCCCGCCGCGTTCGGGAAGTCTGCAAGGCATCGGACAGGCCATACAAACCAATCAGGCGCAGTTTCAGACGGTCCTCCAGGACGCCGCTGATTGGCTCGATGCGGACGCCAATAATTCCGGTTTTGCAAACCCTTGGGCATTTAACCCTGCGCTCGGGAACCTGCTCGACACCGCCTCTCAAATGACGAACCGCGACGGCACTCCAACGGAAGCCGCGTTAAAGATCTTTGAGGCCGTAGCGACGAAGACCGGGGATAACTTTTTTACAAAAGAAGCCGCGGGGCGATTCTTTATTGAGCACTCACAGGCGGTTGTCGACAAATACGCCTCGCTTCGAAATCCCGACGGCTCGGCAAACCGCATCGCTCCCGACGTCCTCAAAGATTTCTTCATCGGCGTCGTTTACTCCCCGATCTCGCATCTTCTTGAATACAACGGCAGGTCGATGGTCGAAACGATCATGGGCGACGGCGCCGGTAACCAGGGCATTATCGGGGATGTCGCAGCGACCCTTATGTACAGGGCCGCAAAAGGCGGCAACCCGGAAGACATCGGTCGCGAGCTAGGTTATTTGTTTGGCGCCATAAGCGGCGGTTTCCTCGACGCCGTCGAGGCCTACAAAGACAAGTTCGACGACGACAAGAAATTCCGCGAATTTATGTACGGCATTGTAAACAAGGGGCTCGGCGCCTTTGGCAAAAAAGCGGGCATACCACTGGAAAAGATCGCGTCTTTCGCAGAAAAACTCTATGAGGCCGGTAAGTCGCGCGAACGCTCGGCAAGGCTCAGGGGTTTCCAGAAAGCTTTCCTTGAACTAAAGGATGAAATGAGATTCAGCCTCCTCGAGACCGAAAACGCAAATCCACAGACAAAGGGCATCGAGGAAAGTTTTACAATCAGCTGGACGGACTTCATCGCCAGCTACCTGGCAACGGACTGGATCGCGAATTAGCAGTCCCTTGCAATATAGGGAGGCTCGTTCAATTCGGGGCACAAGAAGGGATCCTCAACTAAAGCTTTTAAGCGCAAGTCGCCATATGACTTCGCCTCCGATCAGGTGTTTCTCGACGATCTCTCGAACATCGGATTCGCGAACTTGGGCATACCAAATCCCCTCCGGGTAGACCAGGACTGCGACCCCGATCGAGCAGAACCCAACAGAACCGCAATCCGTCAGCAGTATCGGCCCTTCCGGATTGCGGCCTTTCGATTCTTTTCCGTACCTCAATCCGCGGTTTTCGAGTTCCTTTACAAACGCCTCCTTTACCGAAGAAGCGTCGACCTTAGAGCAGGACGTTCCCCCGCAGACAAAAACATGATGGCGGATTTCTGCCCCCGCTACCGGGGCCAAAAAGCGCAGTTTTTCCTTGTCCTCGATTATTTTCGGCAACTTCACACGAAAATGATGCCATACCCGCGGATTTTCCGCACGAACCCCTCGCTGATATGTGCGGATCCGACCCGGCACGCATGCGTCAGCCGTCGTCCGTTTCAAAAATGCGGCCCGGACATTGTTCGGCAACCGCAAGATGCCACGTAATGTGCGTTCAGCAAGTGTCGCGGGATTTCCTTTCTATGATAATATTCTACTAACGGCCGCGGCTTTGCCGGATTGTGTTTTATGGCAGTTGGAATAATCATTCACGTTTCGGTCGGTAAGGAAAAACGTACCGAGTATTTCGGGGAAGAGTTCATCAGAATCGGTTCGGACGAAACCAGTGAACTTCAGATTCATACCGCCAAGATTAGTGATAACTGCGTCTGGCTCACGCTGGCGCGCGAGGACGAGGTCTATCGAATCATCGATTTCGGCCCCGGGCTCGGTCTGACCCACAACGGCGAACCCATCCGCCGTTTCGCACCGATCAGCGATGGAGACACGATCGCAGTCAAAGATACCGGGATAGAGATTTCCTTCTTTTCGCTGACCTCCGAATCGGCTCTGATCACCACCAACCGCGAACCCCACCAGGTCCAGTTCATAGAAGAGGCTGCGATCGGTGCTTCCGTTACCGAGAAAAGGGATGACGCCAAAGCCTTTTTGCGGGAGTTCTCGCGCGAATTGCTTCGGGAGATTAGCTGGAGATCGAAGGCGCTTTATCTTGCCCTTTTTGTCACCTTGATGATCGGTCTTTTTTACCTTGGTTACGGCTTCTACCGCGAGACCCGGAGTAACAGCGCGCAGGTTGCGGAGGCGAACAAGGTTATCAATGACCTGAAAGAGAGGATTTCACAGACCAACAAGGAGCTTGGCGAACTAAACGAGTCGAATAAAATTGTCCGCGACATCGTCTCGCTCGCGCCGAATCTCCGTGTCGAATATGGAAACGGCGTCTGTCTGATCGTTGGTGTCTACGATCTTGTCGATCGGAAAACGGGCCGCCAGTTGAAATACCCGGACCCGGCTGGTTTCAGATCCGACCCATATGAGCCGCCTCCGATGGAAGAAGGAATTTATGAAGTCCCGGAAACCGAGGGATTGACTACGGAAGGAAACGGGGCGCCGGTCCGTTATGATTTTATTGGAACGGGTTTTCACGTCGGCAACGGTTTCATATTGACCAACCGGCATGTCCTGCAGCCCTGGACCGAAGATGATCTTATCCGCCAGCTGATCAGCGAATCGGGCGGGCGTGCGAAGATCAGGAAACTCGTGGTCTATTTCCCAAATCACACCCGAGCCTTTCCACTCACAGTTCGCAAATTCAGCAGTCAGCAGGATATTGCTGTCGGATTTGTGAATGCGCCCGAGTTCATTAATACGATTCCTGTCTTGCCCGTTGAATCCGGTTCGGAATCGCGGGCGATCGGAAAAACCGTCGTCACAATGGGTTACCCGAACGGCCCTGACCGCTTGCTCGCGATGGTCGATGATGAAGAAGCAAAATCGATAAACAGAAAGTTCGGAAGCTCGCGCCAGGCACTGATCAGTTATCTGGCGCAGTCGGGCAAGATTCTCCCGCTTACGACGCAGGGTTCGATCACGGACCTTGACGGTAAAAGAATCGTTCACGATGCGAAGACCGCCGAGGGCGGTTCGGGTGCGCCATTGTTCGGTCAATCCGGGAAGGTAATTGGCGTAAACTTTGGTGTATTTACCGAGAACAACGCTTCAAATATGGCGATTCCGATCGAATATGCGATAACACTTCTGCGGGAATTGGGTTGGACCTCCGCTTCTTCAATTAACGGAGTCGCATCCCAACCTGCGTCGTCCCCGAAAAAGACCATCATTGCAACTACCGGCGGCAACCCCTGATCGTTCGGGGCACGGCTGATTCCGCGTTGATGCCTTGTGCGAAGGAATCCTTCCATCGAACCGCTTCCCTCTTCGACAACAGGTCCATTCTCTTGAATGCGGGATTCTAGTGTGAGAAACTGCTCGCTCTCAGGGACCGGTTTTTCTCTATGAACAATCTTGTAGTTTCCAATTTCCTGCATCGCCCGGCGAGAAGCCTCGTTAGTGTGCTTGGAATCGCGGTCGGCGTGTTGCTGATCGTATTTACCGTCGGCCTCGCGGAAGGCTCGATGCGTGAACGGGCTTCGCGCGAGGCAAACGTAAACGCGGAGATTTTTTTTCGCCCGAGTGGTGCTATCGGGATGTCCGGCAACGAGTCCTTCAGGCTCAAGATCGAACAGGCCGCGGAAGTAAAAAAAGTCGATGGAGTCGCGGAGGTGATCCCGATCGGTCAGACGACAATCGATGTTCAGGATTCAAAAACCGGCCAGCGGCTGATTGACGGCATCGAGTTCGATTCTTATTCGAAGCTTGTAAATATACGGATTATTGACGGTCGCAAATTCGCGGACGACGCGGATGAAGTGATCGTCGATACGGCCTTTTCCAGTCAGAAAAAATTCTCGAAGGGCTCCAGGATAACGATGTGGGATAGGGAGTTTACGGTGGTCGGGACCTACGAACCGGCGGCCGGCGCAAGGGTCAAGACCTCCCTAAAGACCATGCAGAAACAGCTTGGCGGCAACGGCCGGGCGACCGCTTTTCTGGTCAAGATCAAAGACGGCTACACACCCGAGAAAGTAGCCGAGAACATAAGCAAAGACTTTCCAAATAATCAATTGATCCTGACAAAAGACCTCGAGGAACTCTACATGAATGCGATACCCGCCCTGGGCGTGTTTTTGAACGTGATCATCGGGGTTGCCGCGGTGATCAGCGCACTCGTGATACTCCTGACAATGTACACAACGGTTACAGAACGCACGCGCCAGATCGGGATCATGAAATCGCTCGGCATGTCCAATATCGCGATCGGATGGACTATTACTAAAGAAGCTCTTTTGATAAGCCTCATCGGAATTGCCGGCGGGATTGCGCTTACCTTTTTCCTGCGGTGGGCCTTGACGCTCGTGACCACACTTGAAGTGCAGATGAGCCCTTTCGTGATAGCGATCGTTTTTGTGGTCGGGCTTGCCGGCGGTGCTCTTGGCGGTTTGTACCCGGCGATGCGCGCCGCCCGGATGGAAGCGGTCGACGCGTTGAGCTACGAATAGACGAACCCGGTTTGGCAAACAGGCAGAAAGCGCCCATGTTACAAATGGGTGCGGACGAATAGGGTCTTCCCGTTACGATCAACCATACTGCGGCGGGATTCTCCCGATTTCATATCGAAGCGATTGCCGGTCGGCAGAAAGTCGTTCAGCGCAAAGACGTTTGATTCCGGTTCGTCTTTAAGAGTCTTCCGAACCGCATATCGGTCCATCTCTTTTTTGGCTCCGGCCATAAAATTCTCAACGTCACCGATTGAACGCGGAAGGTCCTTCGACATCCATTCGACCCCGGTCTTAGTGATAAGCATGTCGTCCTCAATTCGTACGCCAATGTTTTTGTATTTCTCGAATACAGGCCCCACCTTCTCCTTGAAGGCCTGCCATTCCTCCGTTTCGGGCAGCAGTTCCAGGGAATTTTCGCGGATGTAAATGCCGGGTTCGTTGGTCATCATCATCCCTTCGGCAAGCGTCACGTTGTAATTTCCCACGTCGTGAACATTCATTCCGAGCCAGTGCCCCCAGCCGTGCAAATACCAAAGCCGGTACTGTTGGGAATTTTTTTTATCGGTGATCAAGCCGAGCCGGAAGAGCCCTTCAACGATAACCTGTCTTGCCGCGTTCGCAGCATCTGCCACCTTTGCACCCGGCTTCAGCTCACGCGCAGCCGCTTCCTGAGCATCGTAAACTATCTGATAGATCTCGGCCTGTTCCCTGGAAAACTTGCCGTTTACGGGGAACGTACGCGTGATGTCCGCGGTATAGTGGTCGTACTCAGCGCC
>JAOTWT010000292.1 GCA_029862725.1 Acidobacteriota bacterium
GATCTGTTTGGTATCGGTAAAGACAAACTTCCTTACGGCGTCCTGCTTCTTGATCAGTTTCCCGGTCCACGGCACCGGGACGTCCGTGTTTACGTTTTGAAACTTCACGACACGGGGCCGCCGTTCCTTTTCCTCGCCGTCGGGCGTGATGACGACCTCTTCCTCTCTTACGTGGAAAACTATCTTGTTGTGGTTAGTATAAACGCGGCTCGTCTCGGTCAAATAACGCCCGAAAGTCTCGATGTCGATCTCGGGATCGCCTTTGACGAGCTCGTCGGCGAGTTCGTCGAACTTGTAGGCATCGGTCAGGCCCTGCTGGTGCACGGTTGATTTCAAAAGCCGCACATTGTGCGTGAGTTTCCCGTCGGGGTCGATATAGGTGACGTTGCGCTTTTGGCCGACGGTCTCAAGAGAGACTTGTGCATCGCGTTTATTTTTGTTGGCTAGATTTATCGGCACGGGGATAAATTAACATTTTTCATTTACCATTTACCATTTACCGTATGCCGCTGAGTAAAAACTGCACTCCAGGCGTCCATATAATGGTGATTATCCTTTCGGCCCGGATAATTGACCCGTGATAATCGACAAATGAAAAAGGCCGCCGATTGCCCGACAGCCTACGTCGCCATTGGCGGGCCCATTCCAAAAATAGAATCATTTGTAAGAATCAAGTTTGTTGCTTCAATCCTGAGTATTATCGAATTCCAGCAAAGCATCTAAGATCGGGCAGTTCGCAGCCCCGTGTGCGGCGCGACGCGTGGAACACGGGCTCACGATCCCTGACGATTGTGAGCCCCGGCAGGGGCGGTCGAGACTGCTTCAGATATTCGACCGGTTGCGCACTTTTCAGGGCTAAATAGAATGAACGCAATTACCCCGGGTCCAGCTATGCTTTACCCGGGGCAATTATATCGTCACATCTTCGATGCTTTCGAACCCTGAACCCTGAACCCCGAATCCTGAATCCTGAATCCTGAATCCTGAATCCTGACTCCTTGAGATTACGCCTTCATTCCCGGGGTCGACATATGAAATACGGCCTTCCAGTCCTCACCAACCTTTTGCCAAATGGTCGTCGTATAGATTGGCACGTCCGGCATAGCGTTTCCGTCACAGGTGCCTGCGGCTTTTCCCGTATAGGTAAAGATAACAATATTGTCATTGACCTTCGTCGCTTTACCTTCAGAAATCGAACTGCTTTTCACATCGCATTTGTTTTCCGCGATGTCCTTGAGCGTCGCAGCGCGATCCATCATTCCTTTGGCGTTCGTTTCGATGAATTTGTCGGCGAGCACGGCTTCAAACGGCTTCGTATCTTTTTTCGCCCAGGCTTCCCAGAGACCCGTTTCGGTCTCGGTCAGTTTTTTGGCGAGTTCTTCGTCATTGGGGATGTTCGGCTTCATTGGAGGCTCTTCCTCCTCTTTCTTGGCCTCGCCACCGTCTGCCGGTTTTTCCTCTTCCTTGGCAGCCTCATCAGCGGCGGGCTTTTTCTCTTCGCTATTAGCTGCTTCATCCGGTTTGTCGCCGTCTTTGGGCGCTACCGCCACGGATTGGTAATACGCCGCTTTCCAGTTGTCGCCGTCTTTCACATATAGCGAACCAAAGTACTCCTCTGCCGGTATCTTTTCCCCGTCACAGGTCCCGTCGGTAGTATTTTTCCCGGTTAGGACTGCAACACCGTCACCTAATTCGGTGACTTTCTGATCCGATGTAGATGTACTCTTAATCTCACACTTCAACGATTCCATCAGCTTTAACGCCATTGCTTTGTCGCCGAGGCCGCCGGCACCGTTCATAACAAAATTTGCCGCGAGCATGCCGTCAAAGAACTTGACGTCCTTCTTCATCCACGCCTCGCCCGCCTTTTTATCGAGATCGATGATCGTCGACGAAACATCCCCCGCAGGGGCAGCGGCGTTTGTGTTTGCATTCGTGTTTGTTTCAGGAGTTGCGGGGCAGCCTGCGAATAGCGCCGTGACCAAAATAACCAACAAAAAACTGAGCGTCTTTTTCATAATCTTATCTCCTCTTGCGGAAGAACCTTAATGGTGGATCAAATGTCGTTAGTCAAGATCAGCGCAACTAAATCGGTCCGACCCAAATTGCCTGATGCGGATTGCTGTTTGAGTGGAATATTACACGAAACGAGCATAACCGCAAGGAGGTTTTGACATCGATGAGATCCCCTTTTTCGGTTAATAGAAAAGGTGAAGAGCGATATTAAACGGCGGGAGACGTGATGACAGTCCCGGGCAAACTTCGACGCCCAACGCGACTTCGCATTTCGAACTTGTGCTGCATCCACGGTTAATTTGTCCCAGATGCGGCGCCCGAGAATTCAGACTCGGTTTGGTTCATCTACCGCCGGGAGTCGTTTGCGCGGAGGTGGCGCTGAGAAAAGGTCAATCGCCTTCGTTTAAAGCCGCGCTTCACACGGAATTCCGGCGAGGCCGGACCATAAAATGCAGAGTATAAAAAGGGCCGCCGATTTCACGACGACCCTTTAGCTTGATTTGTGTGATTCGAGTTAATACCGCCGGGAAAAGGCGGGCGGTTCAACGCGGAAACGTGATGACTGATCGATGATGGGTGATAAATGTTGCCGCCCTCCGGGGCGTACCCGGTTTCCCCACTTCGTGCCGCATCCACGGCTAATTAGTCGCATCTCCGAAGCGCGGATCCCGGCTCTGAATCCTGAATCCCGGCTCCCCGCTCCTTACCTGGCCAGCTCGTATTCCCGCAATCTTCGATACAGGGTCGAGGGCGAGATGCCGAGCAACTCCGCCGTCTTACCGCGGTGCCAGCCGGTCTGCTCCAGGGCGTTGATGATCTGCTGTTTTTCGACGTCGCGGAGGTTTGTCGGCGAAGGCGTGTTCTGGAACGAGCTCACCGGCCGTTCGATATGCGGCTGCGCGTAATTCACCGAAACACTTGGTTGATAAGTGTTGAAAACAACTTCCGGCGGAAGCTCGCGGTTCGTGATCACGCCGTTATCGGAGAGAAGGATCGCGCGTTCGAGCGCGTTCCGAAGCTGCCGGACATTTCCGGACCAGCTAAATGCGACCAGAGAATCAACCGCTTCTCCGGAAATCTTTGGTGCGTTGTTTCCGGCGATCTTGTTCAGAAGATGCTCGGCGAGCGGAATGATATCCTCTTTCCGCTCGCGAAGCGGCGGGATATTGATCTCAAAGCTGTTTATACGGTACAGGAGGTCCGCCCTGAAGACACCTTCGATCACAGAATCGTTCGGGTTGCGGTTTGTCGCCGCGACGAGCCTGACATCGACATCTACCTTCTTTACACCGCCTACCCTGAAAAACGAACGCGTTTCGAGCGCACGCAGGAGTTTTGACTGAAGCGGCGAAGGCATTTCCATAATTTCATCCAGGAACAGCGTGCCGCGGTCGGCGATTTCGAAGAGCCCCAGCTTCCTTTGTTTGGCACCGGAAAAGGCGCCCGCCTCGTGTCCAAACAGCTCACTTTCGAGGAGCGAATCCTGAAGTGCCGCGCAGTTGAGATCAATAAATGTCGAATCAGCACGGGTGCTCAAACGGTGGATAGCCTGGGCGATAAGTTCCTTACCGGTTCCCGATTCGCCGGTTACAAGAACAGATGTTTCGGAAGGCGATACCCTCTGAACAAGCCTCAAAACTTCTTTCATTTGTGGAGACTCAGCGATGATCTCCGGCATATTCTCGTTTTTACGGTTGATCTGTGCTTTAAGCCTCTGGTTGTCGATTCGCAGGGCCTGTTTTTCAGCGGCCTGCGTGACGAGAACCGAAAGTTCGGTGATCCTGTAGGGCTTCGTCAGATAGTCGTAGGCACCGAGCTTCATCGCTTCGATCGCAGTTTCGACGGTCGCCTGGCCGGTCAGCATTATCACCTCCGGAGGATGTTGCATATTTTCGCGAACTCGTCGCAGCAGTGCCATTCCATCCATCACAGGCATATCGATATCGCTCAGGAGAACATCGAAGTCTTTTTCTTCGAGGTAATTCCAGGCCTCTTCGCCATTGGTCGCGATATCCACCTCGTGACCCTGTCGGGTGAGTTCCTTTTGCACTACAAGGCGCAGGTTTTTTTCATCGTCAACTACAAGTATCTTAGCCATAATCTATTGCTCGTTCAGTCTCTCGTGTGCATGGGGGTTATTATTTATAGGGTAGAGAAATGGTAAAGGTCGTACCTTTTCCGACGTTGGAACGCACGCTCAGACGTCCTTCGTGATCGGTAATGATCCCGTAACAGACCGCGAGCCCAAGCCCGGTTCCTTTGCCGACCTCTTTTGTTGTGAAGAATGGTTCGAAGATCTTCGAGATATCTTCACGGCTGATACCGATTCCGGTATCGATTATGTCGATCTGGACGCGTCTGCGCTGTCGCGTAGCCCTGAATTTGAGCTCGCCGCCATCGGGCATCGCGTCGATTGCATTGGTCGCAAGTGCAATAATCGCCTGTTGAATCTGCCCCTCGTCCGCAAACACCATTGGCAAATCATCATCGGCGCTAATAGTTATCTTGGTATTGTCGCCGCGTTTTTGATGTGAGATCAGGCGGGCAGACGATTCCAGTACCTCGGCGATATCGACCTCGTGCCTGTTTCCGGTTCTGACGCGGCTAAAATCGAGCAGGCCGTTTGTGATTGACTTGCAGCGAAATGCCTCGCTCCTTATGAGCCCGAGATATTCTTTAAGATCGGCGAGTTCCGTCGAATCGCCAAAAGCGCCTTCTTCGACACGAGATTCCAATGCTTCCGCACAGGC
>JAOTWT010000293.1 GCA_029862725.1 Acidobacteriota bacterium
ATCGATAATCGCCTTCGTATCTTCGGGCGAGAATCTCAGAACAACGGTAAGCCGCCTGCCCGTCGGTCCGGGCGAACTATTCGAATTGCCAACCGGGACGAGATCGTCCTGGCGAAAAACATTCTCGACCGGCTCAAACGGGAGGTTTACGAGCGCATCCAGGGTTTCTTCACTGTCGTCCGCAATGTTTTCGTTCGACTTAACGTCTACATTTCGATTTACATCGGGCCGCAGGTTGCTTGCTTCGCCGTAATCTTTGTCCTCTACGCAGCCGCTAACGACGAAAACGCACAAAAACAAAACTAAACTCAGGGGTAATCTGGAAATCGACATTAAATCAGTGTAGATTCATTGTCTTCCGTTTGCAAAAGTTGCAAGCTTGGTAAAGAACTCGACGGTAAACCGAGATACGCCATTATCAGCAGATGAAGTTAATTCGAAGAGTAAAAGCCTTTATCATCCGTGATTTTCAGCTTGCTGTCTCGTATCGCTTTGAATTCCTGATCAAGATAATCTGGATTCTCGGGATCACGACGACGTTTTACTTTATTTCGCGTCTCGCCACGACGGGTCTGATCGATTTTCGATACCCGAATTGGGAGAAATTGCTACCGGCATGGCTAACCGGACTGGCTATGCTCAACTACTTTCTAGTCGGGTTCTCTTCGCTGGCAAACGTAATCAGACAGGAACAAATGCAGGGCACACTCGAAAGCGTCTTGCTGACGCCGATCAATCTTCCATCGGTTATTGTCTCTTCATCGGCGTGGGCCTACGTGGAGGCCACTTTTTACTCGTTTCTCTATCTCTTTTTTGGCTGGTTCTTTTTCAATGTGCAGTACAAGGGCAATTACTTGCTGGCCCTCGTCCTGATGATACTTACGACTATGAGCCTGGCCTGTATCGGAATCGTATCGGCCAGCTTCGCGATGGTTTTTAAACGGGGCGACCCCTTCGGAGTGCTGCTGGGTGCCGGGACGGCGCTGTTTTCTGGTGTGTTCTATCCAAAAGAAATGCTATCCGAAGAGCTGGGGGCCACTGGACGCGCAATCTCGGAGGTGAACCCCTCAACCCACGGACTCGACGGTATCCGGAGCGTACTGATCCAGGGAAAATCGTTTTCAGAAGTCCAGTCAGAGCTTTTCGTACTGCTCGGATTTCTTGTCGTCCTGTTGCCCCTTTCGCTTTGGATATTCTCGCTCTCTGTACGGAAAGCGAAGCGCGACGGCAGTCTGATCCAGTACTAAAGACTTGGCTTCCCCAAGATTCGTCGCCGGTGTTAGAATACGAACAAGAAAACGGAGAAAAAGCCAAAGCAATTATGCCCGAAACAAAGGAAGAACTTTCAGAAGCGAAACAGGAGTTGGAACGCTGGAAAACCGAGACGCTTGAGCCGGCAATATCCTCGCACCCGGAGAGAAAAGAGACATTCGAAGGAGTCTCTTTGGAACCGGTCGAACGGCTCTACACACAGGCCGATGTCGAGGAGATCATCGACGCGCAGGGAGTGGAATTGCCTGGAGAATTCCCCTACAAACGGGGAATTCATCCGACAGGGTATCGCGGCAAACTCTGGACCATGCGGCAATTCGCGGGTTTCTCGTCGCCCGAGAAGACCAACGCGAGATTCAAATACCTGATGAAGCAGGGCCAGACCGGCCTTTCGGTCGCTTATGACCTGCCGGCCCTGATGGGACTGGACGCTGACTCCCCGCTTTCTGAAGGCGAGGTCGGAAAATGCGGCGTAGCCGTTACTTCGCTCGCGGATTTTGAAGCACTCTTTGACGGAATATCGCTTGAAGACGTGACGGTCTCGCAGACGATCAATGCACCGGCATGGATTTTTCTTGCCTTCTATCTCGTCGTAGCCGAAAAACAGGGTGCCGATTTCAAAAAGATCTCCGGGACGCTTCAGAACGACATCCTCAAAGAGTACATCGCTCAAAAAGAATGGGTCTACCCAATTCGACCGGCGATGAAACTCGTGATCGACACATTCGAGTACTGTGCCGAACACCTCCCCCGTTACAACCCGATATCGGTATCCGGTTACCACATCCGCGAAGCCGGTTCGACCGCGCTGCAGGAACTCGCGTTTACGCTTCGCGACGGCGTCGAATACGTGCAATACGGAATCAACCGCGGATTGGACGTGGATAATTTTGTGCCCCGGATTTCCTTTTTCTTCAATGCCCATAATGATTTCTTTGAGGAAATCGCCAAGTACAGGGCGGCTCGCGTGGTCTGGGCGGAAACGATGCGGAAACGTTTTGGCGCAAAGAATCCGCGTACGCTCAAGATGCGCTTTCATACTCAGACAGCCGGTGTTTCGCTGACGGTCCAGCAGCCACTCAACAACATCGCACGGGTCGCCATCCAGGCCCTCGCCGGCGTTCTGGGCGGAACCCAGAGCCTGCACACGGATTCTTACGACGAGGCCCTCGCGCTACCGACCGACAAGGCGGCCTTGATAGCGCTCCGCACACAGCAGATCATCGCCGATGAAACCGGGGCTGCAAACACGGTGGACCCGCTCGGCGGCAGTTACTATCTCGAATCTCTGACCCAGAAAATGATCGACGGCTGTTACGATTACTTCGAGAAAATAGATGGATTCGGCGGAATGGTCGAGGCGGTCGAAGCCGGTTTTCCGCAAAGGGAGATCCAGGAATCTGCGTACCAATACCAGAAAGCGGTCGAGCGCAAAGAACAGACTATCGTCGGCGTCAACAAATACGCAATGGAAGATCGTATACACGCCGTGGATATTTTGCAGATCGACGAGGCTGTCCGCGACCATCAACTCGAACGTCTCGAGCAGACGAAAACAAACCGCGACCAGGGGGCCGTCGACAATGCTTTGGAGAAACTCAAAAAGGCCTCACAGGCAGATGAGAACCTGATGCCGGCTACGATAGCGGCGGTCAGGGAATACGCTACGATCGAGGAAATCTGCACGGCCCTTCGGGATGTCTACGGGGTCTATGAGGAACCGGCGTTCTAATTGCCCGTCCGATATAGCAAATCGAATCTGGCAGTGTAAGTAACCCGAAAAAACAGGCGACTCGAATGAGGCGCCTGTTTCAATTTTGGTGGAGCAAAGGGGGATCGAACCCCTGACCTCAGCATTGCGAACGCTGCGCTCTCCCATCTGAGCTACTGCCCCATAAGTCCAGAATCGCCCGACGCGAGCGGACTGAATTCTAGAGATATTAAATATCAGCCGAGTCGTCAAGCCCGCCGGAGAAGAATTGCGTCAGACCTCCGGAGCGTGCGCCGTTGAAACCGAAGTGGTTTGCCGTTGTTATGAAGGCAAATTTTGTTTTCGCAATTCGCGATAATTCCAACGAACTCCCTGTGGCCGCGAGGTATCCAAGCTGCTAGTTGTAGGCGGGCAAATACCGGGCTTCCAACACCGGGGGCGATGGTTTAAGATTTAAGATGATGTTGAAGCCACAATATATAGCCATCCCGATCTTTGCGATCCTGATCGCGGTGGAGGCGTTTGTCCTTATCCGCCGGCAGCCGGGCCTCTTCGACAAAAAAGATACATGGACCAATATCCTGATCGGTTTCGTCAGTGTCGCATTCGGGACCGCCTTCGCGCTTGTGACGAGCTTTGCGTATCTCGCAATCTATGAGATCTCGCCGATTAAGATGCCGATGGAGGAATGGTGGCCGTGGGTGCTCCTCGTCATTGCGGATGATTTCCTCTATTACTGGTTCCATCGATTCAGCCACGAGAGCCGCGTGCTCTGGAACTTTCACGTGGTCCATCACTCTTCGAACAGGTATAACCTGAGCGTCGCAGTCCGTCAGAGTTGGTTTGGCGGGATTGCGCACTGGATATTCTATCTGCCTGCGGCCGCCCTCGGATTCCCTTTGTGGACGTTCGCGCTTATTCACGGCTTGAATCTGATCTACCAGTTCTGGATCCATACCGAGTTGATAGACCGTCTCGGGCCGTTCGAGTATGTCTTCAACACGCCGTCTCACCACCGCGTCCATCACGGCGTCAACAAACAGTACCTGGACAAGAATTACGCCGGGATTTTCATTGTCTGGGATCGGCTGTTCGGAACCTTCGAACCGGAGGTTGAGAAGGTCGAATACGGCATCACGACACCGCTCAACAGCTTCAATCCACTTTGGATCAACACGCACGCCTGGTTTGAAATGGCGAACAGGATGCGCGAGAGTGAAACGTTTTTGGGTAAGCTGCGCTGTATTTTCGATTCGCCGAACATGGATTTCAAGGAAGCGGCGAAGATAGGAATTGGCGTCGAGAAAGCTTGATCCTCAATGGCTTTTGCATCATTCGAATTTACAGCAAACGATAAACCGTTTCCCGCAAAAAACCTCTCTCGAAATGCAGTGATTTCCACTCTCATCCCTGCCTGGCTAAACCGTCACGACAAAATGTCTCCCATGGAAACGGGAAACGTTTTATCAGAGCGCCGGGAATTGACCAACGGCTTGCCCCGATCACCTCCCTGTCGATTTGTAAATTGGTTGGCCACCGAATAGAATTTCGGTTTGGAATTCGTTTTAGGATTGCGCCAACCATATGAGTGAAAGAAAGATCAGGGTGCTTGTTGCCAAACCGGGGCTCGACGGACACGACCGAGGGGCAAAGGTGATTGCGAGGGCTCTCCGTGACGCGGGCATGGAGGTTATCTATACGGGATTACGTCAGACCCCTGAGATGATAGCGGCGGCGGCCCTGCAGGAAGATGTCGATGC
>JAOTWT010000294.1 GCA_029862725.1 Acidobacteriota bacterium
TCGCGCTCTTCACGGGAGCGAGAAATCCGGAACGTCGCCGCCGGCGAAAACGCAGGGTTTGGGGTCCGGGTCCTGTACAAGGGGACATGGGGATTTGCCGCTTCGCCGTTTATGAACAAGGGCGAGGTCGAGCGTGTAACGCGCGAGGCATTCGAGATTGCCAAGGCCAATTCCGCATTTCAGACGACCCCCATCCGCCTGACAAAGGAAAAGGCCGTAACCGGAACCTGGAAAAGCGCCTTCAAGATTGACCCGTTCGATGTGCCGGTTGATGAAAAGATCAAGTTCCTTTTGAATCTCAACGAGGCGGCGCTTGCGACAAAGGGTGTCAGTTTTGTGAGCTCGTTTATGGCCTGGGTCAACGAGCAGAAATTTCTCGCAACATCCGATGGGACACGCGTCGAACAATACCTGATCCGCGGAGTCCCAAGCTTTAGCGTAACCGCCGTTGACCGTTCAAAGGGAGACTTCGCGTCGCGGAATTCCTTGGCGCAGGCGCTTTCGAAGGGTTGGGAATACACCACGGATTATGACTGGATCGGCGAAGCGAAGACCGCCGGCGAAGAGGCGGTGATGAAACTCAGCGCGAAGCCCGTCGAACCCGGAAAATACGATCTCATTCTCGACCCCTCGCATCTGTTTTTGACGATACACGAATCGGTCGGTCATTCGACGGAACTCGACCGGGCCCTTTTGTGGGAAGCGAACTACGCCGGGACCAGTTTTCTGACGCCGGACAAAACCGGCAAACTCAAGTTCGGTTCGAAGATCGTCAATTTTTTCGCCGACCGGACCCAGCAGCACGGACTCGCGACCGTCGGATGGGATGACGAGGGAGTTCCGGGCCAGGAGTGGGACATCGTAAAAGACGGTACTTTTGTCGGCTGGCAGACAACGAGATCGCTCGCGCACTTAATCGGCGAAAAGAAATCGAGAGGGTGTCAGCACGCCGACAGCTGGAGCAGCGTCTCATTCCCGCGAATGCCAAATCTCTCGCTGGCGCCAGCTCAAAAAGACATCTCGGCCGACGATCTGATCGCCGACGTGAAGGACGGAATCATGATCAACGGTCGCGGAAGTTACTCGATCGATCAGCAGCGATACAATTTCCAGTTTGGCGGTCAAACATTCTGGGAAATCAAGAACGGGAAGGTCGCGGGTATGCTCAAGGATGTCGCGTATCAATCAAAGACAACGGATTTTTGGGGAGCGTGCGACGGCCTCGGGGGCAAATCGACCTATATGCTGCCGGGAACATTTAATGATGGGAAAGGACAGCCAGGTCAATCGAATGCAGTCTCGCACGGCTGCCCGGTCGCACGATTCCGCGAGATCAATGTCCTGAATACCGCCGCCGAAGCGGAATAAACAACGGAGAATACTCGATGCTTTTAAGTGAAGACGACGCCAGGAAACTTACCGCTCAAATTCTTTCCTATGTAAAGGCCGACGATGCTCAGGCCTCGGTGAGGAGCGAAAAAAACTCCAATCTCCGGTTTGCCAACAATGCCTTCCTGACAAGTGGAAGCACGGTCGAGATCGGCGCAGATATTACGGTTTGGAAAAAAGGCCGGTCGGGTTCGGCTTCGACGAGCGATTTTGAAGATTCGAGCCTGAAAAAGATGGTCGAGCAGGCCGAAAAGGTGGCCGAGCTTTCTCCGGTCGACAAGCAGTATTTGCCGACGCTCGGAAAACAAACTTACAAGTCTGTCGACGGTTACGCCGACACTACGGCAAATGTCGTTTTCCGGGACCGGGCCGAAAGGACCGCCCGCATAATAAGCGACAGCAAGCAGAAGGATGTTATCGCCGCCGGTTTCCACGAGGCACGTTCGCGCGCTAATGCGACGGCAACCAGGAACGGGAATTTCGAATTCGAACGAAGCACTTTTGCAAGCCTTTCTGTGACGGCGCGTGCTAAGGATGGAAGCAGCTCGGGCTATTTTGAACGCGGACATCACGACATCAAAAAACTCGATACCGACAGGGTCGCGCGCGAATCTATATCTAAGGCTTCAAACGGGCGAGGAGCGAAGGTGATCGAGCCCGGTGTTTACCCGGTGATTCTCGAACCGCAGGCGGTGGGCGATCTCTACGGGCGCCTGCGCTTTCAGTTCGACGCCCGTCTTGCGGAAGAAGGCCGAAGCCCTTTTTCCGTGTCCCGGGGTACCACCAAACTTGGCCAAAAGGTATTTGACGAAAAGCTGACGATCATGAGCGACCCCTGGAATAAGGACGCACCCGGTTCACAAAGCGCGCAGGACGGCCTGCCGGCTGAAAAACTATATCTTGTCAGGAACGGCGTTGTGGAAAATCTTGTCTATTCGCGCTACTGGGCCGAGACCAAAAAGGTCAAGCCGACTGCCGGTCCCGTCAATATGATCATGCACGGAACGGGCAACGGGATCCCGGTTGAGGAGATGATAAAAGTATCCAAGAAGGCGTTACTGATCGGTAGATTCTGGTACATACGCACCACGGACGCGCGGACCGCGAGCGTCACCGGTTTAACGCGCGACGGTGTCTGGATGGTCGAAAACGGCAAGATTGCATATCCCGTAACGAATCTCAGATTCAATGAATCGCTGATAAATGCGCTGGCGCCTGGAAACGTTGAGGGGATCGGGGTGCCGGAGCGTATCGGCTCATCCTCGATGCTGCCCGCTTTAAAGCTGAAGACGTTTAATTTCACGTCGATATCGGAAGCGGTGTAGACATTTATCAACGATCCGGGAATGACTAATCGCACGCTTGTCTTTAATATATAAAGAAAACAGTAAACCGGCCCTGGCGCGGTCTTAAGATCAAGACGCGGTCACCCGGTTAATAGGAGAAATAATGAAGTCTTTTAGCCGCATTGCATTGTGTTTTTTGTTATTGACCATGATCGGCGTTTCGGCCGCTGACGCCCAATCCGGGCGGCCAAGGGCAAGCCAACGGGGCTATGTCGAACAAACCGTTGGCAGCACGCAGATAAAGATCACCTATCACCGTCCGAATAAGAAGGGGCGTGCGCTATGGGGCGAGGGCAAGGATTTCCTTGTTCCATACGGCAAGATCTGGCGTGCCGGGGCGAACGAGGCTACCGTCATTGAATTCACGGAAGACGTGACAATCGACGGCCAACCTCTGGCGACCGGTAAATACAGTTTCTATACGATTCCGGGAGAAAAGGAGTGGACCCTGATCTTTAACAAGTCGTGGGACCAGTGGGGTACTGTTTACGATCAGAAGTCGGACGCCCTAAGGGTGACGACCAAACCGACGATGTCGACGGAATCAAAAGAAACGCTTGGCTACTATATCGAGGACGTAGCTGCAAACTCTGCGGTCGTGGTTCTTGCATGGGATAAGGCGAAAATTGCTTTCAAAGTTGAGACGGTCGGCAAGTAGATAACGGACCGGAATGTAAGTGAGCCGGTTTCGTTTATTAAACACGGACCGGCTCCCCTGTTCGCCGAAAAAGCAAGAACCCTGCTCACTTTGAAAAGCCTTGGTTACGCGAAAGGCGATCGCAAATTCCTCCCGGCTGCCGTAACCCGTGGGCGTTTGACAAAAAATTGCCGCTCCGACATAATTCCTATTGAAACTGACTTTCAATATCTATAAATTATGTTGCGAACTGCAAATAAAAACGAATCCCTCCTTCCGGAAAACAAGCTGGAAGTGAGTTTGGAAGGCGGAAAAGCTGTGATACGGCTCTCCTCATATGTCGAAGGGCTTGGCTGGTGCAGTCAAAAGACAATGGAATTAAACGCGGCGCAGGCGGTAGAACTGCAAACTCAGATTACCGAAGCCTGCAGGCATCTTTCGGTTTCCGCCGATCGCGAACCGACGGGCGAGAACGTAATTCCCTTTCCGCATCCAGAATAAAATTTCCTCTGCACAATAATTGGGGGAAGCCGACGACCGGCTTCCCCCTTTTTTTGACTCAATTTGCGATTAGCCTGCTTCTTTAAGAACGATCTTTTCATGATCGACGGTAGCCTTGCGGTGCGATGTCAATTTCTCAAGTTCTTCGATATGAAGCTGTTCTTCGGCGATATGCTCCTCTAACCAGAACTTTGTCGCAAGATGCTCCTCGGCGCACGCGTCCCACGCACTCCTGTATGCTTCGAAAGCGTCGCGTTCGAGTGCGAGATCCTGTTCGAGCATCTCCTTGAGTTCTACGGTCTGGCGGATCATTGCCGGTTCGACTGTCGGCAGACCGCCAAGCGCGACAATCTTGTCCCCCAGGAATTTTGCATGTTCGAGCGCCTCATCTGCCTGTGAGCGAAAAAAATCGCAAAAGACCTCGCGCTCCGTACCATTGACCAAAAAGCTATGCTGCGAATACTGGATGATCCCGGTCAGTTCCAGACTCAGGGCCTTGTTTAGGTGTTCGACTAACTTGGATTCTGCCACTCTTTATGCTCCGTTCTGATGAATTAGATTCCTTTCGACACTATCAAACGGGCACAGAGTAGTCAATTAACCTCTTTATTTTCAGTATGATAGAAATGAAATTCAATTTCATGAAGGGCACAATCCGTTCCTTTTCCAAAGGTTAAACCAAAAGGCGCTAAGAGTTTACAGCAAAAAAGCGCGCGGCTCGATAATAAGCCGTCGCGCTATATACATTCGCTAGTCCCGGTAAGGCAGTGTTCTTTACGTAATAACACCGCCGTCGATTATTACAACTTCGCCGTTCATATATGAATTCCGGTCACTGACCATAAAAGCGGCG
>JAOTWT010000423.1 GCA_029862725.1 Acidobacteriota bacterium
GGCAGCAAACGCTTTCTCAATTGTCGATCTTTTTCGCAGGAAGGCTCGATGACGCGATAAAACTTTGAGGGCAGGCAAATGAGCGTTGACACAGAATATTGAACAGTCTCAATAAATGCAATCTGGTTAAAGTGCCGACCCAAAACCAATACGTATTCGAATTCGGTAGTTCTTTGTAATTTCTTAAACGATTCCTTGCGAATAACAAGCTTATTCATCCTTTCTCATGCGATCATAAGATGTACCACAATTAAGCTTCAAAACAGCCTGCCCAATTTCAGAGCCCACCGCTTACGGCTTACAGTTCACTGCTCACACGGCTTACTCAATCATGTCGCTAGCCATCTCGCGCGGTCCCAGGTTGTTGCTCATGATCACACGGGCGCAGCCGTTCCAGCGCAGGACGACGTCCTCGTTACCTTCCGGATGCAGTTTCCACGCCTTGTCAAACCAGTCCATCGCCTGCCGGAGCAGGTCGTAAGCGGCATGTTCGGATCCAGGGACATCGCGCGACAGCGCAGCCTTTCCGCGGCGTTCAAAAATGATTCCCGTGTAATAGGTTCGCTGATATTCGTCCGTTATCCGTGAAACATATTCCTTGATCTGGGATGCGCCGAGCGTGTAGTCCTTTGCTATCCGGTCGCTCATCGCAAGGACAATCGTAATAAGGGCTTCCTGGTTATTGGGGTCGACACGGAGGATATCGCGGCAGATACTTTCGGCCGCGCCGGGTTCGTTTAGCAAACGGTAATGTTTAGCACGCTCAAGCGCCGGTCCGACGCCTTCATGGGACAATTGCTTTAGTTCAAACATACGCTCTCCTTCCCCGAATTACTTCTTTTTCCTTCCGCCGGTGAAGAAATTCAGAAACTTCTTGACCGGATCGTAGAATTCACCGACCACCCTCTCTTTAAGGGGAATAATAGCATTGTCGGTAATCGTTATGTCCTCGGGGCAGACCGTCGTACAGCATTTTGTGATATTGCAATAACCGATATTCGACTCGTCTTTAAGGTCCTTCAGGCGGTCTTCGGTGTCCAGCGGGTGCATCTCGAGTGCCGCGGTATAAACCAGAAAACGTGGGCCGATAAACTCTTCGTGCTTGTGGTGATCGCGCAGGACATGACACACATCCTGGCAAAGATAGCATTCGATACACTTGCGAAATTCCTGGACCCGGTCAATATCCGATTGCTGAACCCGCCAGGTGCCGTCTTCGGCGTCGGGCGGCCGCGGTTTGAATTTCTTGATCTTCTTTTTGACCTCGTAGTTCCATGAGACATCGGTCGTCAGATCGCGTATGGATGGAAAGGCCTTCATCGGTTCGACCGTAACAGGCTGTTCGAGCGGCAAGGTATTGAGACGCGTCATACACATCAGCTTCGGGACCCCGTTGATCTCTGCCGAACACGAACCGCATTTGCCGGCCTTGCAGTTCCAACGGCAGGCTAGATCGTTCGCTTGCTCGGCCTGTATTTGCAAAACGCTGTCGAGGACGACCATTCCGTCGGAGATTTCGGTCGTGTAATCGACAAATTCGCCTTCCCCCGATGCGCCGCGCCAGATACTGAATGTGGCCTGTTTCGTCATCCCATCTCCTTTATGATCCGGGTCAGCTCATCCGGCATCTCCGGTATCGGCAGTCTGCTGATCTCCATATCTCCATCGGCTGATTTCCTCACGGAAATATTGAAGGTGCTGTATTCTTTTTCTTTGTTCGGGTAGTCTTCCCTGAATTGAGCGCCGCGGCTCTCTTTGCGTTCGACGGCCGCCCGGGCGATGCCTTCCGAAACGGTCAAAAGGTTGTGCAAGTCAAGAGCGGTGTGCCAGCCGGGGTTGAACTCGACATTTCCGGTGACCGATACCCCGCGTGCGCGCTTTTTGAGTTCTTCGATCCCATTCAAGGCCGAAAGCATCTCTTCTTCGGTTCTGACGATTCCAACGTTGTCCTGCATCAAATCCTGCAGGTCGTATTGGATCGCATAGGGATTCTCTCCGCCGTCCTTTTCGAACGGCCGCAGGGAGTCTTCGCGGGCGGACTTCAAATCATCTTCATTGATTTCGCCATACTTGTTTTCATTTGCAAACTTAGCCGCGTATTCCCCGGCCCGCTTTCCAAAGACTAGAAGATCCGATAGGGAATTTCCGCCGAGCCGGTTGGCACCGTGAAGCCCTGCGGCGCATTCGCCGGCCGCATAAAGCCCGGTCACATTCGACATCTGGGATTCCGCATCGACCTTGATCCCGCCCATCATGTAATGGGTCGTCGGTCCGACTTCCATCGGCACCTCGGTGATGTCTATATCGGCGAGCTGTTTGAATTGATGGTACATGCTCGGGAGTTTCTTTTTTATGTGCTCGGCAGCGTTCGGCAGCTTTTCCTTGATCCATGCGATGTCTAGATAGACACCGCCGTTCGGACTTCCTTTTCCGGCTTTTATCTGCTTGACGATGCAGCGTGCCACGTGATCACGGGTCAGGAGTTCGGGCGGACGGCGCGCATTTTTGTCGCCCTGTGTGTAGATCCAGCCCTCTTCCGGATTGTCGGCAGTCTGGTCCTTGTATAGGTCGGGTATGTCCTCGAACATAAACCGTTTGCCGTCGCTGTTCTTGAGGATCCCACCCTCGCCGCGGACCCCTTCGGTGACGAGGATGCCGCGGACGCTTGGCGGGTAAACCATGCCAGTCGGATGAAATTGGACGAACTCCATGTCGATCAGTTCGGCACCTGCGTCATACGCAAGCGCGTGCCCGTCGCCTGTGTATTCCCAGCTATTGCTTGAGATACGGAAAGCGCGCCCGATGCCGCCGGTTGCGAGTACGACGGCTTTTGCCTTGTAGATGCGAAATCGACCCCGCTCGCGGTCATAGGCGAAAACGCCGACGACACGTTCGCCGTCGGTGAGGATCCTGGTCACGGTGCATTCCATGTAGACCTCGATCCCCTGGTGAATCCCGTGATCCTGAAGGGTGCGGATCATCTCAAGCCCTGTCCGGTCGCCGACATGTGCGAGTCTCGGATACTTGTGGCCGCCGAAGTTGCGCTGCAGGATCTTTCCGTCTTTTGTGCGGTCAAAAACCGCACCCCAGGCCTCGAGTTCGCGAACCCTTTCAGGAGCTTCCTTTGCGTGAAGTTCGGCCATCCGCCAGTTGTTCAGGTACTGGCCGCCGCGCATAGTATCCGAAAAATGGACCTTCCAGTTGTCGCGGTCGTCGACATTGGCCAAAGAAGCTGCCATCCCGCCTTCGGCCATCACGGTGTGTGCCTTTCCGAGCAGAGACTTGCAGATTAATCCGACCGAAACTCCACCCGCGGAAGCCTCGATCGCGGCACGCAGACCCGCGCCGCCGGCGCCGATGACGATTACATCGTGCTCATAAGTTAGGTGATCCGCCATTTAAAAGAGTCTCCAATCGGT
>JAOTWT010000295.1 GCA_029862725.1 Acidobacteriota bacterium
ATATCGTCGTTGAAAGCGTCTTCAATCTCGTTCCAGGTTTTACGGCGTTCGGCGTCGAATCTTGAAAGACTCGGCGGCGAATCGCCTGTGCCCATACTCTTTATGACAACTTCAACTTCATCGCCCTGTTTGATAGTGACCACGCCGTCTTCCGAAGTAAATTCTTCCAAAGAAACGGTTCCTTCTGACTTGTAACCGAAATCGACCAGCGCGCCGTTTTCAGACATACCGACAACTTTACCCTTTACCAACTCGCCGGCGTGATATGTAACTTGGTCCTGCTCGAATTGCTCAAGCATCGCCCCAAAATCCATTTCTCCCCCGGCATCGGGGTCCTGACCGCTCTCCTCAACGCTTTCGGTAGTTTCCGGCGCTTTTTCTGCAACCGGCGCTGCGGTGGTTTTTTCTTCCGCAGGGGTTGCAGGTGTCGCAGGTGCTTCTGCCGCAGGTGTCGCAGGTGCTTCTGCAGCAGGTGTCGCAGGTGTTTCTGTAGCGGGTGTTGCCGCGGTTACTTCGTTTTGGCTCTCGCCGTTTGGGGCCGGCTGGGTATCAGCTGCAGCCGTGTTTTTGGTTTCATTTGCCGCAACCTGATCTTCGATCTTGATTTCGGCGTTGTTGTTAACTTCGTTTGACATTTATTGTGGTTAAATCCTTCTTTCAGGGCGCCATTGGCCCGACTTATTTCCGCTCTCCCCTTTTTTTGAAAAAAAACAGAATCGGCTTGCGGAGTGCCGAGTCCGAATCAGTGTGTTCGCGATTCGCTAAAAACTTTGTTTGCAACATAGAACAAGCACGCTTTCCTGTCGGAACGTGCCGTTGTTATATTCACCACGCAACTGATTAGGTAAATCTAGAATTTACATGCACTTGTCCCGCCATGTCAAGATAATAGGCACGAAATACGAAGAAATGATTCGAAATAATCGCGGGCGCTTTGCGTTGGGAACGGAGCGGCTCGGAAACGGGAAAGTCCGGCCCGACCCGGATCGCGCTAATGCCGTCTGACACCCAACTATCGACAAGCCTCGGATGCGGCCTTTCGCGCTGGGGATTGAAATGGTCGGTGACGGGAGATAAACTACCCGCATATGCCCGATTACGAATTCTACACGCTCGATGTCTTTGCCGATAAACCGTTCAGCGGCAACCCTTTGGCTGTATTCCCAAGTGCCCAGGACATAGCTGTTGAAGTCATGCAGCAGATCGCGTCCGAGTTTAATCTTTCGGAAACCGTCTTTGTTCTCGATTCCGAAAAGGCATTAAAAAGGCTACGCATATTCACGCCCCAACAGGAACTGCCGCTTGCCGGTCATCCGGTTGTCGGGACCTGGAATCTTCTCGCCAGGCTCGGAATGACCCCGACCGTCGAGAATGGGACGATTGAAATCAAGCAGGAGTTAAACCTCGGAGTATTGCCGGTCGTTTTGGAGTTTAAGGACGGTGAAATAGCAACGGTCGAGATGGAACAAGCGAGATTCAAAGCTTATGAGGAGATAAAAGAGCCCTCTGAGATCGGAGATCTGGCCGCAGCGCTCGGCCTTACAATCGGAGATATCGGAAATTCTCACACCTCTTTGATCCAGGTCGTATCAACAGGGATCCGTTCTTTGGCAATTCCCGTCTGGTCGATGGAATCGCTTCGCAAGATAAAAGTCCGGCCCGATCGTCTCGCCGACATTTACGGGCCCAGCGGTGCCGTCGGCTGTTACACGTTCTGTTTTGACACGGTCGAACCGGACTCTCTCGTTCACGCGAGATTTTTCGCGCCAGCCGACGGCATTCCGGAAGATCCCGCGACAGGCAGCGCCGCGGGCGCGCTGTCCGGGCACCTGGTTCACAATGGGATCGTTGAGCAACGGGAATTCACGATCGAACAGGGCGACATCATGGGTCGCCCCGGCAGGATATTTGCGCGTGTGGAAGGCGACAGGGGCGATGTCCGATCGGTAAACATAAAGGGCACCGCAGTGCCCTTTATAAACGGTACAATGACTCTTCCCTAATCTCTTGAGATCAAATTCTCCAGATTTCCAACACTGGCCTTCTCCATCTCTTCTTTGGCCTGAGCGGATGTGTTTTGAATTCCGGCGAGCCGTAGGCGGAATTCGTCCGGATTCGTCGATCCCCTCAGTGCCTCGTCGAGTGTAATCAATTCAGACTGGTACAAATAGAAAAGCGACTGATCAAATGTCTGCATTCCGTATTGAGTGGTTCCTGCAGAGATCGCATCGCGAATCTGCGGTGTTTTATCCTCGTGCAAGATGCAATCCCGTATCAGCGGCGTCGAGACGAGAACTTCGACCGCCGGGACCCGCGAGGCTCCTTTCGCGGACTTCATGAGCCTTTGCGAAATGACGGCTTTTAAAAGGCCAGCGAGCTGTATTCTGATCGATTTCTGTTGGTACGGCGGAAATGCCGTGATGATCCGCGTCAATGTTTCTGAAGCGTCAAGCGTATGGAGTGTCGAAAAGACCATGTGACCGGTTTCGGCTGCGACAAGCGCCGTTTCGATTGTTTCGAGGTCCCGCATTTCGCCTACCAGAATCACATCCGGATCCTGTCTCAGGGAACCGCGCAGTGCTTCGGCAAAGTTCCTCGTATCTACATCGACTTCCCGCTGCGTGACATACGATTTTTTATCCTTATGAAGGAACTCGATCGGGTCTTCGATGGTGACGATATGCGAATTGCGGCTCTGGTTGATGTAATCGATCATCGAAGCGAGAGTCGTCGATTTACCAGAACCCGTCGTCCCCGTAACGAGAACGAGCCCTCGCTGCTGTTCGGCGATCTTTGTCAGGACCGGCGGAAGGCCGAGTTCGGAAAAATTTTTGATATGGTCCGAAATGACGCGCGCAACAATACCGATCGAGTTTCTCTGTTGGAAGATGTTGACGCGAAACCGCCCAAGCCCCGAAACGCCATAGCCGATATCGACTTCGTAATGTTCCTTGAAATGCATTTTTTGGCGGTTCGACATCATCGAAAAAGCCATCTCAAGCGTTTCTTCCTGGATCAGGCGGTCAACGCCAGAGATCGGTCTCAACTCGCCGTTAACGCGTATTACCGGGTACGAACCGGCACGCAGATGTAAATCGGATGCACCGAAACTCATAGCCATCCGCAGTAGATCGTCAATTCTTGTGGACATATGCTTTTGTTTAAAGACTGAGGAGGTTGATAAACAGATACAAAAGGGACCAAACACATAATTCTACCCCGTTCGACGGATTGTGGTCAATCTTTTTGGATCACAGATTGAAAAGGATGGTCAGGCAAGACTTCCAGATCGTCCCTGCTTGATCCGTGCCCAACACGACCGGCCATACGTAAACGTGGATTCTCCTTAGGAGCTAAACTTCGAAATTACAAATTTGTCCAGGGATCCCTGGCTTCGGTCGTCACCGCCGCGCCAATTTATGTCGCGCTTCCGGCCATGAGTCGGCATTTTGTGCTACCTGCCTGAACCGGGAATATCATCCAAACTTCTTGACCGGTCACACCCACGCGAATAAAATCTGATGCATGCGGCCGAGAACAAAACGACAACGTGAGATTTACGACTACATCAGCGAATTTGTCGCGTCCCACGGCCACGATCCCTCTTATAAGCAAATCGCGCATCACTTTGGCATGAACTCAAAGGGCGGGATTGCAAAACATATCGCCGCCCTGGAAGATCAGGGACTTCTTGCCCGACGTCGCCAAAATGGACACTTCAGTCTGGAACTGAATCCTAGAAACTCCGTTGAAGAAATAACCTGCCGGATCAAATGGCTGAAATTGCCCGAGACCTGCGATGAAGTCCCGCCGGAATTCGAACTGATCATTCCGAGGGCGATGACCGGCATCCATTCACCAAAGAAACTCAGGGGTTTTGTCGTGCCGAATAACGCTATGATTGACGCCCAGATACGGGAAGGCGATATTGCACTGATCGAAAGACGCGAATTTGCAAGAGACCGCGATTGCGTCGTCGCCGAGATACCGGACGGCGAAGTGATTCTGAGCGGGTACCGGCGTGCCGGTGCCGAAGTCGAATTCGTCCCAGCCAACAAAAAATACGACCGCCTCAGATTTGCCGCCGACAAAATCAGGATTTTGGGGATTTATCGCGGGCTCCTGCGGGCACCTTTATAAGCTCTGAAACCAATGACGTTCCCACCTGTAATATTATCGTTGCTACAAATTTACAATGTGAGTAAGCTAAAAGCAGTCTTATCCAAGAGGAACAGCAAACGTGTCAAAAATGCACTCACCCAGCGCAAGCTACAGTTTTACGCTGAGGGTCAACATAAATAACCTGCCGGGTAAACTCGGGGAAATTACGACAACCATCGGAAAAGCCGGAGGCGATATAGGCGCGATCGACATTGTTCGAGTCGAACAGGGCTTTATCGTTCGCGACATCACAATAAACGCCGGTTCGGTCGATCACAACAAAGAGATAGTCGAGGAGGTAAGGCAGATCGACGGTGTGGAAGTCGTTCACGCCTCCGACCGCACATTTTTAATGCACCTCGGCGGTAAGATCGAAACTGTCTCCAAAATCCCGCTCAAGACCCGGGCTGATCTATCGATGGCCTACACTCCGGGAGTCGCCCGGGTCTGCGAGGCGATCAGCAAGGATCCCGAAAAGGCCCACACCCTGACCATCAAGAAAAACACTGTCGCCGTGGTCTCGGACGGCAGCGCGGGCTTGGGGCTT
>JAOTWT010000297.1 GCA_029862725.1 Acidobacteriota bacterium
ACTACGATTCACTCCTATACCAACGGCCAGAAACTTCTCGACCTCCCGCATAAGGACTTAAGAAGAGCCCGCGCCGCCGCCCTTTCAATGATTCCGACTTCAACGGGTGCGGCAAAGGCCGTGGCCCTTGTAATACCGGAACTCGAGGGCAAATTTGAGGGAATCTCCGTTCGCGTCCCAACGCCGAACGTTTCGCTTGTGGACGTGGTAATCAACGTTGAGAAACCGACATCAACGGGAGAAGTGAATAGTGTTCTAAAGGCTGCGGCGGAAGGCGATCTGAAGGGAATCCTGGGCTTTTCTGAAGAGCCTCTGGTTTCAATTGATTATAAGGGAAACTCCCATTCGTCGATCGTGGATGCCGACAATACTTCAGTTCTTGACGGCACTTCGGTAAAGATACTCTCGTGGTACGACAACGAGTGGGGCTATTCTTGCCGGGTTCGGGATCTGATCAAATTTGTTGCCCAAAAAGGCCTGTAAATTTATGAGGGGACGTTGCCTGCGCGTCCCGGCCCCGTTATTCGAATGCAAAAATTATCCATCAGCGATCTAAATCTTGAGGGAAAGCGCCTATTTGTACGGGTCGATTTCAATGTGCCGCTAAGCGGTGGAAAAGTCGCCGACGATACCAGGATCAGAGGGGCGCTCCCGACCATCAGATTGGCGGTTGAAAAGGGCGCAAAGGTTGTGCTTGCCTCGCATTTGGGACGGCCTGGGGGTGTTGCCGAAGAACGGTTCAGTCTCAAACAGGTGGTAAAGCGCTTGTCAGAGCTTTCCGGTAAGGAGATCGGGTTTGCTTCGTCTTGCGTGGGTGACGAGGCCGATTCGAAAAAACTGGGCCTAAAGGCCGGGGAAGTCCTGTTACTCGAAAATCTTAGGTTTGAAGAGGGCGAAAAGGCAAACGATGCGGGTTTTGCAAAAGCGCTTGCGGATGGCATCGATATCTACGTAAACGATGCATTCGGAACGGCCCACAGGGCACACGCGTCGACGGTTGGAATAACCGCATTCGTCGATAAATGCGCGGCGGGTCTGTTGATGGAAAAAGAGCTGAGGGTCCTGGGGAAGATCCTGACGGACCCGGAGAGGCCCTTTATTGCAATCCTGGGCGGAGCTAAAGTATCAGATAAGATTCCTATAATTAAATCATTGATACGACAGAAGGTTAACCGACTTTTGATTGGCGGGGCTATGGCATATACGTTTTTCAAGGCGGATGGCTATACGGTTGGAAAGTCGTTGGTTGAAGACAATATGATCCCAACCGCGCAAGAGATCAAGAAAATGGCTGCTGAGGCCGGGGTCGAGCTGCTCCTTCCGACCGATCATCAGGTTGTGGATTCCTATGACCCGCTCAATTCGCGCCGCGTAATTCCGATCGATTTTACGAATGCGGGGCTGGTCGGTTTGGATATCGGCCCCGAAACATCCGCTTTGTTCGATAAAGCGCTCACGGGAGCAAAAACGATCATCTGGAACGGCCCGATGGGTATGTTCGAGGAGAAGCCATTCGACGAAGGGACCAATTCGCTCGCCAAGTCGGTCGCCAAAGCAACCGCGGATGGCGCGTTTTCGGTAGTCGGCGGCGGGGATTCGGTCGCTGCCGTCAACCAGGCGGGTTTGACCGAAGAGGTTTCACATATTTCAACCGGGGGCGGGGCCGCGCTCGAATTTCTTGCGGGAAACGAACTGCCCGGAATTTCCGCCCTCAATGACGCGGACTGACTTTTGGCGAATTAATTATGAGAAAACCCGTAATTGCTGGTAATTGGAAGATGTACAAGCTACTCGCCGAATCGGTCGAGATGGCGAACGAGCTCAAAGGGCTGGTCGCCGCGGAGAGTCACTGCGAAATCGTTGTTGCACCGGCGTTCACCGCACTCAAAGCGGTTTCGGGCCGCCTCGAAGGTTCAAACATACGGGTCGCCGGTCAAAACTGTTCGACGGAAGTTGAACACGGTGCGCGGACGGGAGAGATCTGTGCAGACATGCTTGCCGATGCGGGTGCGACAGCGGTTATTATTGGACACTCGGAACGCCGCCAATATTTTGGCGAGACGGATGAGTCGGTAAATCTGAAGACAAAAGCCGCGATATCCCTGGGTTTGGAGTCGTTCGTTTGTGTCGGAGAAACACTCGACCAGCGTGAAAATGGCGATGCAGAACGCGTTGTTGCGGTGCAACTTCAGAAGGGATTGGAGGGTTTGACAGTCTCGGACATGGAACGTATCATTGTCGCTTACGAGCCTGTTTGGGCGATTGGAACCGGTAAAACGGCCACTCCCGAACAGGCTCAAGAAATGCACGCCTTTATTCGCAGATCGCTCGAAGGCGTTCATGGATCCGATGTGGCAGAAAGGACGCGAATCCTTTACGGGGGTTCGGTAAAGCCCGATAACATTTCGGATTTAATGGAGAAAAATGATATCGACGGAGCGCTTGTTGGCGGTGCAAGCCTTGACGCAGAATCTTTTGCGAGAATTGTTCGGTATCGATAAACGGGGAAATTGTTTTGGAAACTCTGCTTTACGTAATATTTTTTGTTTCATGTCTCGTTTTGGTCGTTGCGGTGCTTTTGCAGCCAGGTAAGACCGACGCCGGCGCTCTGTTTACAAGCGGTGTTTCGAGCGCGGCATTGAATCCGAGGGGCACACAGTCTGTACTTTCGAAGATCACAATTGGAGCCGCGACCGTCTTTATGGTTGCCGCACTGCTGTTGTCGCTTCCGGTACTTACCGGCAACCGTTCGGTGATCCAGTCCGGGGAAACGGAACCGGCTGAAACCGCGAACACCAATGTCAACGCGAATGCAAACACAGCGGCCCCGGCGGCAAATGCCAATTCAGCGGCGTCGACGACAGTTGAAAAGGAACCTGCTGCGAATACCGCGGAAAAACCGGCTCAGAAGACGGACGAGAAAAAAGATTCCAAGCCGGCGGAAAAAGACGGCGGAGCCGCACAGGAGTAATGAGATGCAAACGGCCGAGGTGGTGAAATTGGTAGACACGCACGCTTGAGGGGCGTGTGGAGCGATCCGTGCGAGTTCGAGTCTCGCCCTCGGCACCAGTTTAATATGAAAAGGACGGGCGTTTGCTCGTCCTTTTTTGTTCGAGTGTTTCCTTAACTGTCGGCACGCCGACACTTAAACCCGTTTCTAGCTACAGTGGAATGTTGCCGTGTTTTTTTGGAGGATTCGTGTCTCGTTTCGATGACAGCAAAGAGAGTCCACGGATCAGTTTCCGCCGGGTGTCCTTTGGTTCGATAACCTCGTCGATGAACCCCCTTTCCGCCGCCACATAGGGGTTTGCAAATTTCTCTTCGAATTCCTTCTTCTTCAATTCGAGCAGCGTGCGCGCATCGGTCGTTTCCTTAAATTCATTCCGGTAGAGGATCCCGACCGCACCGTCGGAGCCCATCACCGCGATTTCGGCACTCGGATACGCAAAATTCAGATCCGTACGGATGTGTTTTGAGGCCATAACGCAATAAGCTCCGCCATAGGCCTTGCGCGTAATGACAGTGATCTTCGGTACAGTCGCCTCGGCAAAGGCAAAAAGAAGCTTTGCGCCATGGCGGATAATTCCACGATGCTCCTGATCGACGCCGGGAAGAAAACCGGGAACGTCTTCAAATGTAATCAGGGGAATGTTGAAGCAATCGCAGAACCGTACAAACCGGGCACCTTTGACCGATGCGTCAATATCGAGCACACCAGCTAAATAAGCGGGTTGATTCGCGACGATCCCGACCGAGCGGCCTCCAAGTCTGGCAAAGCCGACGACGATGTTTGGGGCAAAGTGTTGATGTACCTCAAAAAAGTAGTTTTCATCAACAACCGGATGGATTATGTCCCGAATATCGTAAGGCTGATTGGACGATTCCGGTATTAGTGTATTTAGGGCTTCAACGGAACGGTCCGGCGGGTCGTCCGTTTCGACAAACGGGGGGTCGTCGAGGTTGTTCGAAGGGATGAAAGAAAGCAGTTCGCGAGTCATGCGCAGGCAGTGCTCATCGTCCTCGGCCGCGAAATGCGCGACCCCGGATTTCGTGTTGTGAGTTGACGCGCCGCCCAGCTCGTCTTTGGATACATCCTCGTGCGTCACCGTCTTTATCACATCCGGTCCGGTGATGAACATATATGAAGATCCCTCGACCATGATGTTGAAATCAGTAATCGCAGGGGAATAAACCGCGCCGCCCGCGCAGGGCCCCATAATACAGCTGATTTGTGGAATGACCCCGCTGGCGAGGGTGTTTCGCAGGAAAATATCCGCATAACCGCCCAAAGACACAACGCCCTCCTGGATGCGGGCGCCGCCTGAATCATTGAGTCCCACCAGCGGGCATCCGGTTTTCATCGCGAGATCCATTACCTTACATATTTTTTCCGCATGGGTCTCCGAAAGCGAGCCGCCGAACACCGTAAAATCCTGTGCGAAGACGAAGACCTCGCGGCCGTCGATCAAACCGTGGCCCGTGACGACCCCGTCTCCCGGATACTTTCTCTGATCCAGTCCGAAATCGATCGAACGATGCGTTACGAATTTATCAAACTCTTCAAACGAACCTTCATCAAGAAGAAAGTCGATGCGCTCCCTCGCAGTCAACTTGCCTTGTGACTTTTGCTTTGCGAGCCGTTCATCCCCGCCTCCTTTTTCGGCTTCCTTAGAGCGTTCACGTAACCGCTCGAGCTTG
>JAOTWT010000296.1 GCA_029862725.1 Acidobacteriota bacterium
GTTTGCAAGATGTTATTCCGACTCGCTAAAAGAAGCAAGAATAATCGGAAATTAAGTGGAATTTTTGCGGAAAAAAGTGGTTTTGAAGTATGCTCTTCTGACAAAAGACCGAACCGCAGGGGAATGATTTTCGCACAGCCGGGACGCAGGTGTTATGTCACTCGCCGTCTAAAGGAGTCAATATGAAATTAGTAATTCTTATCGCGTCGCTGTTTCTGCTCGTTACTTTTTCCTTCGCTCAGGGATCCGGGTCCAACAGGAGTGAGGAAACCAAAAAACTGTACGCCCTTTTTGATTCCGAATGGGAAAGGGGCCTGGAACGAAGCCCCGTTCGCGCGTCGTTGTTCAACGATCTCCGCGCGAATGACAAATGGGACGACAACAGCTTCGCGGCGATCGAACGCGACTACCGTGAAGACGAGGAGGCACTTGAAGAGATCAGGCAAATAGACCGCTCAAAGCTGTCTGTGAGTGATCAACTCAACTACGATCTTTTTAGAAAGCAATACGAGCGGAGTATCGAACGCCACAAGTACAAAGAGTTCCTCCTCCCGATCAACCAGAGGGGCGGTATCCAAACAGCTCATCAGATCGCCAGGCTTCTCAAATTCGACACCGTAAAGCATTATGAGGATTGGATTTCGCGCTTGAATGCGTTTCCCGAACGTATGGACCAGATCCTCGCGCTGATGCAGGAGGGCAAACTCCAGAACGTGATGTGGGCGAAAAAGGTGCTCGAAAGGGTCCCCGCACAGATCGACCAGCAGATCGTCGAGAACCCCGAAAAGAGTCCCTGGTACTCGGCGTTCGAGAAGTTTCCAAACTCGATCGGCGCTGAAGACCAGACGCGGCTTCGTGCGGCTGCAAGAGAGGCGATCTCGACAAGAATCGTCCCGTCCTACAAAAAACTCAAAGAGTATTTCGAAAACGACTATCTGCCCGCGAGTTACCCCGAAGCTGGAATCTGGCAGCACCCGGCCGGCGCGGAATACTACGCATTTCTGGCTCGTTCTTTCACGACTACCGATATGACGCCGAAAGAGATACATGAAAAGGGGCTTTCGGAGGTAAAACGCATCCGGGCCGAGATGGAAAAGATACGCGAACAGGTCGGATTTAAAGGAGATCTCAAGGCGTTTTTTGAACACCTTCGCACCGATCCGAAGTTCTTTTACAAAACACCGGAAGAGCTGCTCCAGGCATATCGCGCGATTTCGAAACGCATCGATCCGGAAGTTCCTAAGGTGATCAAGACGATGCCCCGAATGCCTTACGGCGTAATCCCGATTCCTGATCAGATCGCTCCCGACACTACCACGGCCTATTACAACTCGCCGTCCGCCGACGGGACACGGCCCGGTTATTATTACGTCAACCTGTACAAGCCGGAGACGCGTCCCAAATGGGAGATGATGGCGCTTTCGATCCACGAGGCGGTTCCCGGCCATCACCTCCAGATTGCACTCCAGCAGGAACTCGGCGAGGTTCCGAACTTCAGAAAGTACGGCGGGTTCACGGCCTTTACGGAAGGCTGGGGCCTCTACAGTGAATCGCTCGGCGAGGACATGGGACTCTATGACGATCCCTATGATAAGTTCGGCCAGCTCACCTACGAGATGTGGCGGGCCGTTCGCCTTGTCGTAGATACCGGTATCCATGCCTTTAAGTGGGACCGCCAGAAGGCCATCGATTTCTTTACGGAGAATGCAGCCAAAACCGAACAGGACATCGTCAACGAAATCGACCGTTATATCTCGATGCCCGGCCAGGCGCTCGCTTACAAGATAGGCGAACTAAAGATGAAGGAACTAAGGGCCCGAGCGACAAAAGAGCTTGGGGATGATTTCGACCTTCGTGAGTTCAACGACGTGATGCTGGGCAGCGGTGCGGTCCCGCTCGATATTTTGGAGAAGAACGTCGATGAATGGATCGGCGAAAGGAAAAAGGAAAAGGTAAAAGTTAAAAGGTAAAAGGTACTTTGGAAAAGGAGCGACGGACAGGGACGAAGGACATTGACACGAATTCTCGTTTAGCGAACGCGATAGCAGTTGCGGGTTTTTGATCGCAAGCGATCATGCGGACGGGCCGTCCGCGCTCCCGGTGTGCTGCTTCGAATCATTGCGATCCCGATTGTTTTCAAGGAACCTTTACGAAACCCGTTTGAATGTTCAAACTCGGTCGAAAATCTTCGCCCGTTTCTCCTCAGTCTCCCCAGAAGATCGCGGCGATCGCGATACCGATCGAGAGTATTATCCAAAAAATGATCGGCGCGCTTCTTACCGGCCCCGGTTGCTGCACTTGCGGGGTCGAATGAATACGCTGTTCGACCGGGCGATCCGGGGTTACCGTCGTCAAAGCCTGACCCGGGATTCGCATTCCTCTTTCGAGCATCTCGACCGCGTCTTTTGCTTCCGCGAGGCCTGTCCCGAATGATTCCCGAAAGATTTTTATAGCGTCGATCTTGCGACCCGCGTTGAGTTCGCTTTGGATCTCGGCAATCTTCAGGTTGCGCAAGACTTCAATCGAAGGTCCTGTGCCGCCGGGCTGCGCTGCCTCGTCCTCATGGATCACCGTGGAGGGCACGATTATTTTGGCGGAACAATGACGGCAGACTTGAAAGGCCTGGTCGCCGGAGTCGTACCGGAGTTGTTTCGAGCAGGACGGGCACTGAAATGCGGTTGCCATACTATCTCCTGAAAAATCCTAAAAAAATCTAAAAGTCGATAGCCTTTTTGTGTCGTACACGACAAGCGCTATCAGACAATTTCATGGTTCCCGGGAGCAATTGGCCCGAGGCGGCGCGGAATTGTTCTTTCTCAAACCTCAGCAGTTTGCTGGAAACCCGACCGATCATTATTGCAACAAATTCCCGCCCATTATAGATTCTAACCGAACAAGTTTTTGGGGGAGTACAACATGATCAAAATTCTATCGACTGCACTTTTTCTGATTCTAACATTAACCGCGGCGGCATTCGCACAGAATGCGGATTCCCGTGCGATCGCGCGCGCGAAGGCGAATGAAAAAGCTGTAAAAGCGGCTTTTGACACGTTGGTCGAAGGGATCCGGGAGGTGGACGCGGATAAGGTGATGAGCGTTTATCACAACGACCCGCGGACGCTGTTTTTCAATTACAACGGTACGGCGACGATCGGTTGGGAAAACATGAACACGAACCGCAAGGCCTCGTACGAAAAGCGCAAGAATGTGACGCTCGAGATCACGGGATTGCGTGTCGAGGTGTTGAGCCTTACTTCGGCGTATGTTTCGTGCAAATGGAAACAGACTCAGGAGTACGAGGGAAACCTCGAACAGTCGACCGGCCGCATGACGCTGATTTTTAAGAAATGGGGTAAAGACTGGAAGGTGGTTCACTTGCATACCTCGCCGGATAGTTTCCCGGGCGAGGTCGTGATCCCGCCTTCGGAGAAGGTGGACGGTGAGACGGGGAACCAGTAACCATCCCCTCAGCGGCGACTTAAATCGTTATGTGGCGAGTTTGATTTTTTATAACGCAAAGGCCGCAAAGAACGCCAATCGAGACGAAAAGGGATTCGGAATGCATTTTCGTCCCGTAGGGACAGGTTGAATTTGGCCGTGGGTAAGCGCGAAGCGCGCAGCCCACGGGACATCAAGCAACAACGATTTCGTCGCGTCAGCGAAGTCTGAAACGAAAGGTCACGCGGCGAGTCTAATTTTTTATAACGCAAAGGGCGCAAAGGCCGCAAAAAACGCTGATCAAGACAATAATGATTCAGGAAATCATTACCGTCCCGTTCAATTGAGAACAAAAGAGAATTCTTCGATTTCTTTACCGCTTCTTTCTACCAACACTTTCTTCTTCCCCGTTTTCTCAAATCCGCATTTTTCGAGCACCGCAACCGAAGCTTTGTTGTGAGTAGAGGCTGTTGCGTGAAGTGGCCGTCGTTCTTCGATCTCAAGAAACAGTCGAAGCGCTCCACTTGCAATACCAAGGCCCCAGAACTCACGTCCAATCCAATATCCGACCTCCCACTCTTCGGACCAGGGTGCAAAGAAGCAGTTTATGACTCCAGCGACGTCGCCGTTATACAAAATAGTCCTTTTGGTTATGTTTTTGTCGGGAAGAATCCGTTCCCACTTTTCGAAATATGCCTCCCTGTCATCCGGGGCATGAGAGGTGACACCGACCATCTCATGGGCGGCGGGATCATTCTGCTGTTCAAAAAAGATTGGAAGATCGGATTCTCTTACCTTTCGGAGCTCGATCTCTTGGCTTGAATTACTAGCTTTGTTCATGCAGGAAGGTCGCAGAGCTTCTTAGTTTTCACTCGTGTGTTTCGCAGGCAATCTTTTTTCGCTTCGCTCATCAGATCCGGGACGGCCGCGTTCCATTGGCCAGATTTCAGAGAACCCAGCGATCCCTTAATTTCCTCTAAACGTAAAAAGATTACGCCTAAAGGCGGAGCACTGAACCAATAATCGTCACCTGCCACTTTCCAACACTACATTCGCGGTTGCGTGTTCGCTCGTGTGCGAGATCGAAAGATGGACCCGCACGGCGCCCAGTTGATCCAATAAGCGCAATGCCTCGCCGCTCAGTTCAAATGAAGGAACTCCCTGTTCGTCGTTCCGGATCTCGATATCGTGCCAGGTTATCTTGCCGCGCCAACCCGTCTTCAAAGCCTTCATCAAAGCCTCTTTTGCGGCGAAACGCCC
>JAOTWT010000299.1 GCA_029862725.1 Acidobacteriota bacterium
CCGATAATACTCCCTGTGCTTCCACGCCTCCTTGAAGGAACACGCCGTCCCGTCTGATATTGTTTCGAGGTGTCGTATCGGATCGGGTAAATCAGGGCATCGGCTTCTTCGGCCGCCCTGATCGTTGAATCATATCCGGCGCGTTTCGACGTCGTATCCACCCCATCGGTAAACAAAACGATCGCTTTTCTGCCCGGGACCCGATCAAGCTCGTCCGTGATTGTCCGGTTGACAGCATCGTAAATGCTCGTACCGTCGCCGAACTCGGCCTGCCTGATAGCCGACGTCAGCCTCATGCGGTTGCTGGTTGGATAAGCAAGGACCTTGTAACCGCGGTCGAACGAGACGACCATGACTTCGTCGTTTGAGCGGAGCTGATTCACAAACGAGATGGCGGCACTCCTTATTTCTTCGATCTTATAGGCGGTCGACGGGCTTGTGTCGAGCATCAGAACAACCGTAAAGGGTTTTTCAACAGACGCGAAGTAACCAATCTGCTGTTCGACGCCGTCTTCATAGATCCTGAAATCGCGCTGAATCAAACCGGGAATAAACCTGCCCTGTCGATCCAATACCGTCACCGGCAGGGTCACGAGGTTCGTATCTATGTTTATGACTTCGTCATCGTCGGAGTCGATTACCAAGGGAGGGGGCGTACCGACGGTTCGGGGGATCGTGCTTGTGTTGTCGATCAATACCGGTGACTTTCTCTCGCTAGTACCGGGTCCGTCGTCATTCTGAATCGACGGAATCTCACGTGGTGCCGGCGTCGGCGTGCGCACGATCCTGGGCCTTGTCTTATTGGTTGTTTGCGCTGCAATGACCCCAGCCGCAAGAAGTAAAGAAACAGCAGCCAAAACGACCTTTTTCATTATTGAACTCCTAAAAGGGTTGTTTAGCCAAATTGCCCCGGGGAAAGAGACTAATTTTTCGCCCTTAGGATTGCAATAATTTGTTTCGGGATGCCTCAAAAAAAGCGCGCCCAAAATGGGGCGCGCCAAACAAAAGGAAAGCTTCACAAATCAAAGGTCAATCATCGTTCGTGCTTACTATGTAACTGTTCTTTGTACGGACTGTAAGGTTGGGTTTCTTGACGAGGACCCTTATGTTCTTGCGGTCGCCGTTTTTTCCGACAATGTCCGGGTAATAACCGATCGAATATTGCCTTCTCAGCTCCTCCGCAATGCTCCGGAATGCGGCGTCCAGGTTCTGTGCGTTTTCAGCCTCATACATGCGTCCGCCGCTAAGTTCGGATAAACGGGTCAGGTACTCCTTGCCGCGTGCGTTTTCCATAGGGCTTGAGCCGACCGGATAGACATAATTCGGATTCGGGTTGACTTGCGATTCATCGAAGGTGTTGTATCTGATCGGGTAGACAAGCGAATCGAAGGCCTCGATCTTTTCGAGCGTGCTCCGGAAGTTCGGGCCTCTGGAGGTCGTATCGACACCGTCGCTAAAAAGGACCAGCGCCTTTCTGCCCTCTATCGGCTTGAGCAGATTTTCAAGCGCGTGGTCAATAGCCTGGTAGAGGCTCGTACCGTCGCCGAACTGGGCTTTTCGAATGTCCCTGCGGATCCTGTGGTAGCTGCGTTTGTTTTGACTCAGGATCGTAAAATCCCTCGAAAAAGACGCCACTATTACACTATCCTGCGGACGAAGCTCGCTTACAAAAGCGATCGCCGCGTCCTGAATTTCATCAATCTTGTATTTTGTCGAAGGGCTGACATCGATAAGCAAGACCACCGTGAAGGGTTTCTCAAGCGAAGCGAAATACTCTATCTGTTGTTTGGCACCGTTTTCGTAAATATCGAAATCCGCCTGGTCGAGCCCGCCGATAAAACGTCCTTCGCGGTCGAGTACCGAAACCGGGAGGGTGACGAGGTTTGTGTCAATTCGAATCTCTTCATCGTCTTCGATGATCAAACTGGGAGGAGGCTCGATGGGCATCAGCGGTGCCGGGACTTCCGGTGTCGCTGTGGGCTGGACGACGACCCGGGGACGCCCCGTCCCTGTCGATTGGGAGTAGACCATAAGTGTGCAGAGGCTTACTAAAAGCAAAGCCGGTAAGATCTTTTTCATTTGTGTCTCCAATTACTTGGTGCTCATGCGAGATAACGCTGCTTGAGAAAAGGAGAGAGCTACTTTTACTAGTTTAATTAAAATCGGCTCAAGATGCCAAGAGTTTTTTTAATTAAACGCTTTGCAGAAGCTCGGCGGCGGCGCTGTTAAATTTGCGGCGCAAGTCGGCGAGATCTGCAAAAGGCGGTTTTCGAGCGTGCGTGCGGTTTGTCAAAAGGACGTAGATTCGCGCGTGTTCCGGATCGATCCACAGCGAGGTGCCGGTAAAACCCAAGTGACCAAAGCTGTTTGACGGGAGCATTGGGCCGGCAGTCGAGTCCTTTGTGGCCGCCAGCTGAAAAGCAAAGGAACGCGCCTGGTTCAGACCGGAAGTCAGATCCTTCCGAAACAACCCGCAGGTTTCCGGAGAAAGGAGTTTTGAAGACTCGGGGAGAAACTGACGTGCGATTTCAAACGTTTCGGCGGCCGTCGAGAAAAGACCAGCGTGACCCGCAAAGCCTCCCAAATAGAAGCAGTTACCGTCATGGACTTCGCCCCAGATCACTTCTTCGCGAAACCACTTGGAATTCAAATCGCGTTCCGGAAACATCTCGCGGCACATTTCTTTTTCGTAAACGTTGCCCTTCTCACTGGCAGCGATTCGTTCGCGATTTGCGCTGCCTGGATTAAAGCCGGTATCGACCAACCGCAGCGGCGCGAAAATCAAGTCTACGGCGGCACGCTCAAGGTCCGATCCGACCACCGATTCGATAATGTAGCCCAGCAGGATAAAATTGAAATCGCTGTAAACCGCCTTCGCGCCTGTCCGGTACTCACGTTTGGAGTCCAGTATTTTGGAAAAAACGCTGTCTTTTGGACGTTGTCCATCGTCAAAAAGATAAAAAGGACACCACGCCGGAAATCCGGACGTGTGCGTCACCAGGTGCCGGATTGTCATCTTCCTCTTCCAGCCTGTCGCAAACTCGGGTAAATAAGCCGATACCGGGGAGTCCAACCGAATGTCGCCCGATTCGATCAATTTTGCCGCGATCAGGCCCGTCACAAGAGGTTTGGTAAGCGACGCGAGATCGTAAATCGTGTTTTCGGAGGCTTCGATCGAAACCGGATCCAGCACCGCCGATCCGGCGCATCCGGAACTTTTGATGCCCCGGGCATCGCCCGCGGCATACGACGCCGATGCAAACATGCCGGCGTCCACGCCGCCTTGCACCAACTCGCTCAAAGGATTTGCAGATTCAGCCTTTTTCATTCAAACCTTGATCCGGCTGCGATGGCTGTCTATTTTGTCCAACACCTCTATCGCAAGCTCGAGCGCGCGTCTGCCGTCGGCGGCACTGACCGGCGGCGGCGAGTTCGTTTTCAGGCAATTCAGGAATGCCGACAGTTCGGCGCGGAGCGGCTCCACATCCTCTATTTCAAGCCTGTTAATATTGATCCCGAGAAGCGGATGCGAAGCTTCCGGGTTAAGCGATGTGAGTGACGCAAACCGGGTGCCGTAGTCGAGCACGACGTAGCTGTTCGTTTGGTAAAACCGTGTTTTGCGAATTTTCTCCGTCCCGACCCGTGAGGCGGTTATGTTCGCAACCGCTCCGTTCTCAAATTCGATCCGGGCATTCGCGGCGTCGACTTTGTCCGAAATAATCGGTATTCCGACGGCATGAATTGCCTCCGGTTTTATGGTCTCGCCGACCAGCCACTGGACGGCATCCAGGTCGTGGATCATCACGTCGAGCACGACATCGACATCCAGCGAACGGTTTGGGAACGGTGAAACCCTGTGGATCTCGAAATAGAGAGGGTTCGTGACGTGCGGGCGAAGCGCAATCATCGCCGGGTTGAATCTTTCCAAATGCCCGACCATCAGCGTTGATCCGGACTCTTCGGCGGCGGCGATCATCCGGTCCGTCTCTTCAATCGTTCGGGCGACCGGCTTTTCTACCAGCACATCGACACCGTCACGAAGGAACACGCAGGCTGTCTCGCAATGCGTTTCCGTCGGTGTAACGATTGAAACGGCATCGACCTTGCCGGCCATCTCACGCCAGTCGTTGAAAAACTCACAATCGTGAGCCTCCGCGATTTCCCGTGCGGTCTCCTCGTTTGAATCGCAAACGGCCACCAGATCACAAAGTCCTTCCGATGCAAGTCCGGCGTAGTTTCTGGCGTGATGGCGGCCCAGCGAGCCGACGCCTACGACGCCGATTCTTGGAAAAACCGGCTCTTGTAATTCTTCTTCTTTTGTATCCATCATTGATCGCGGGCGGTTCTTTTTAGATACTCTATACTTTCCCCGAAAAGACTTGAAATGACAATTAACGGAAAGATTTGGCGCGACCCGGAGAGGATCACATGGCTGCTGTTTGGAGCAGTCGCAGTGGCGCTCTACTTTTTCGCGCTCGATGTCCCGCTTCTCGGTCCTGACGAGCCGCGATACACGCAGGTTGCGCGGGAGATGTATGAACGCGGAGATGTCGTCACCCCAACGCTGGGTGGATTCAACTGGTTTGAGAAACCGGCGCTTCTGTACTGGCTCCAGATTCTTTTCTTCTCGATCTTCGGGGTCTCTGAATTCGCCGCGCGCACCGGATCGGCCCTGTTTGGGCTCGGGACTG
>JAOTWT010000300.1 GCA_029862725.1 Acidobacteriota bacterium
CAGGAGGGAGAAGGTCCGCGAACGCCGATCATACGCGAATTGGCCCGCCGCATCCTTGAGAACCCTGATGGAACCGTGACGCTGACACTCGATGCGCTTGAAAGTCTCGAAGCCGCACCGCCCGCGAAGGATGAGTACCGGCGCGAGGCGATACTTGATGACGATAAGACGATGTACTTCGCGAGTGTCGTGGAAAACCTAATGTCGCAAGTCAGATCGATCTGCCGGGTCCGCGGACATGCCGATTTGGGTATGCAGGACAAGGGTGGAACCGGGTTTCTGGTCGATGGGGAAGCCATTGGAGCGCCTCATCGCGGTCCTGTCCTTGTGACAAATGCTCATGTACTGAGTGAAGATCCGAAAGAGTCGAAAACGCTCCATCCGACGCAGACCGAAACGCATTTTGAAAGATGGAAGGATAAAAACGCCGTCGCCCTCGGCGATAAGATATGGGAGTCGCCGCCTGATGAATTCGACGTCTCGGTTTGGCATCTCAAAGATCTGCCAGATGAAGCACTGAGCGCCAATGTCTGCAAACGCGCGAATCCCTTCCCTGCCCCTAACAAAGACCTCGATCAGACTATTGGTACCGTCGTCCCGATCGGCCATCCCGGGGGGCGGAGCCTGACATTTAGTTTTGGCAGCAATCCGATTCTCGACCACGACCTGCATCGGGACCAGGGTTCGATCCGTCTGGCCCACTATAAAGCGGATACCGAAGGCGGCAGTTCCGGTTGTCCTGTCTTTGACCGCAGTGGAGCGGTCGTCGCGATCCACAGGGCTTTTAGCACCAGCCCGATCGAAGGGAGTCCAAAGCCTTTCGACAAGAACTACGCGGCCAATGAAGGAGTGGGGATTCACTCGGTCGCCCGGGCGTGCCGGAGGAGCCTGAAAGCAGACGAATAGACCTTCGGGCACTCGATCGATAATGCTCGCTCCGGCCCCGATATTGATCGGGATCATTCGATAGTCTTATTATTGGGATAGAATTACGTTTATGAAACCGATCGCTCCGATTCCGTTCAAGGCCGATTTTTCGAAACCGCTTGATTTTCTCTTTCATTGTCATCAGAAGATAGCGGCCAATCTCGAAGCATTGCGGCGCGCTACCGCGGATTTGCACACAGCTCAAAGAGAGGACCTCGCAACTGTTGCCGAAACGATAAACGGCGTGCTGACACATCTCTCGTCCTCGGGTAAGAAACATACCCGTGACGAAGAGGAGTCACTTTTTCCGCGACTCCGGCAGCATAAAGACCGCGGTTCGGATGAGATTTTTGAGGTCCTGGGCCAACTCGAGAGCCAACACAAGAGGGCTGCCAGCATTGAAAGGTCGCTGACAAATATGGCACTTGCCCTGGCGATCGCGGATGAGATCGGTTCCGAAAAGATCGCGCTGTTCAATGATCTTTCGGAAAGCCTGTACGATCTTTACCGCCCGCACATTCAGATTGAGAACGAGTTTATCTTCCCCGCATCCGCACAAATACTTACCGAAGCTGAACTGGCCGCAGCGGGACACGAGATGTTCCAAAGGCGACAGCTAAAGATCAAACCGTTAAATGGCTAAAGCCGTTTTCGGCTCTACAGCAGGTCTTCTTCCATACTGATCGCCATCGGAAACAAGACGTTGTTCTCGAGATGGATGTGACGGTGCAGGTCCCTTTCCAATTCTTCCAAACCGAAATAAAGCGCGTTGTAGCTCGGACACGCATCTTCGGGCGTTTTAAAACCACCCGACAAAGCCCGCATTTCCTTAAGTGTCGCTCCGGCCGCTTCGTGCTCAAACATCATCATCCGGATCGGATTCTTGACCGAACCGAATGGCGGCGCCGGCGTCGGCCCCTGGGCATTTGTCATTTGTTCGATAAAGGGGAAGAGCACAGTCTCTTCCTTCATCATGTGGGGAATCAGGTCCTCCCGAAGAAGTTGATATTTCTCCCTCATGCCGCGCAGCTCCGGATGCCGTTCGCCATGCTTGTCCGTCACCTTGTCCATCAGCGGAGTCAGCCGCTCCAATTCCCTTGTTGTAAATGTATGATGCTTTTCGAGAATATAGCCGATTAGCTCCGTTGCGGATTTCTGTTCCGGCGCGTCATTGGACCCGGAATCGGCGGATGCTTCCAGCACAGCGTTCAGCTTTTCCCGAACGACTTCCGGCTCCACGCTAACCGCGGCACATGCCTCGCTGAGGCTCTTTGCGCCGCCGCAGCAATAATCGATATTAAAATCTTCGAAAACCCTTACCGAGGCGGGCGATTCGACCGCGATTTCCCGCACCGTTTTATCCAGAATCGTCATTTCTATACCTCCCATGTGTCGCCGGCCGTTCGAGGACCGCCAAGACATTGATGACGAAAAACAAGGACACACGACATGATTCTTGTCATGTCTGCAGAAGATTATCTCACACCAGACCGGAATTAGATCAGCCCGGAGTTTTCGGCACGGCGGATCGCCTCCAAACGGGTGTGTGCTCCAAGCTTTTTGAGAATGTGCTGAACGTGATTATTTACTGTGGACCTGCTGATCGAAAGTTTTTCGGAGATTTCTTTGCTTGTCTTCCCGCCGGCCAGATGTCGCAAGATTTCCGCTTCACGGTCGGTTAGCGATGTCTCTCGTGTGGGATTCCGGGAAACAGCGGAGATCTTCCTGGCCTGTTCGCCGGATAAACCGGTTTCCCTCGCGACGAAGTCCCTGACGAGCACCTCGAGACGTTTTCGGGTGTCTATCTGGCGAAAAATGTGGAGGGTACTGGGGTATGTCGACTCGTCGTCATTGACGATCAAAACGGATACGTTGAACCATTGTTTCAAATCACGTGCGTGCACCTGCAGATCAAAATTGCGAATGTTCCGCCGCTTTTCCGCCGCGTCAAAAACACAACAATCCGACGAGCAGAATTTCCCGCATTCATCATAGCCCTGGACGACGTTTGCGCAACTCTTCCCTACAGCTTCTTCCGAATTTATTCCAAAACAACTCTCAGCCGCCTCGTTCCAGAATACGATGTTGTGCATTCCGTCCACAACAAACGCGGGGTCACCAGTGCTCTCGACTAATTGTCTTATTTCTCGCTTTCGCACTTGAACAAACTAATCAGAAAAATGATGTGTTCTAACTATTGTCCACATTAACACGAATCGCAATTATACATAAAGAGATAAGAAGATAGGTTTATCGGTTGGTACAAGGTGGTCTTCTCGAAAACTACAGCATACGGGATCAGAGCTCTGGCGTATTTGGCTAACCAGTCGGAATCGCAACTATGCGGACTGCAGGAAATTGCCGAAAAGGAACAAATCCCGTCCGCATACCTTGGAAAGATCCTCGGCGAGTTGAGAAAACACCAGCTTTTGCGATCTGTTAAAGGTATACATGGCGGCTACGAACTCGCCAGACCGGCGGAAGTAATCACGCTCTGGAATATATGCGAGGTGTTGGATCCGGTCGTTGAATACGACGAATGCATTCTCGGACTTGATAGCTGTAATGAAACGAATGCCTGCGCGCTGCACGAATCCTGGACCCCTCTGAGAACCGAGTTCATCAAGCTTCTGAAGACAAAGACCATAGACCAGATTGCCAAATCAATTACAAACGCTGAAAAGCATCCCGCAAAAGATGCTGCATAACGAGGATACGGGAGAATGTTAGCAAAAACTCTGAATGGCGAAATTGAATCTGTTGAGACTGATCGGAAGCCGTGCGGATCAGTACTTTTGTTTTTGATCTTTACGATGCTTTTTGCCAACGCCGCGGTTTCGCAGGAAGATCCCGGGCAAAAAGTGTTTGAGACGAAATGTTATAGCTGTCACAACATCGGCGGCGGCAACAAACAGGGTCCCGACCTGACAGGACTGACGGACCGCCGCACAAGAGAGTGGATCGAAGAGTTCACAACTTCGCCGACCGCGATGAAAGCGAAAGACGCCGATGCGGCAGCGCTTTTTAAGGAGTTCTCACCGGAGATCATGCCTGACCAGTCTCTGACGCCGGAAGAGCTCGACTCGATAATCAATTTGATCAAAACGCTTTCGGCCAAAAAAGAGATGTTTACGCCGTCTGGTGCCAAGCTGTCTCGTGCTATCAGACCGGGCGATGTGCGGGAAGGGTGGCGATATTTCACCGGTCAAAAGCGATTTCAAAATGGCGGTGTCTCGTGTAGTTCCTGCCACAGCATCGATTCCTTCGGTTCTCTCGGCGGCGGCACGCTCGGCCCAAACTTGACCGCGGCGAACATCAAATATCGCGATCCGGAACTCATTCTTATCCTGCAAAACCCCAATTTTCCAACGATGACGGAGATGTTCCGTGATCACAAGCTTACCGATGAGGAGATCGTACAGGTATTCGCGTATCTCCGTAATTCTAGGGAAGTTAATCCACACGCCAAAAGCGTTCAAACAACTGCCTCGGGACAAATTGAACCAAAGTTTCTGATTGCCGGATTCGTGATCACCTTGCTTTCCTTGTTCGGATTGAACCTGATCTGGCGAAATCGTCAAAGCGGAGTTAGAGAAGACATGGTGCGGAGGTCGAAAATATGAACTGGATCAAGGACATGATTAGTCCAAAGACACGTTCCTGGGAAGAGTTTTACAGAAATCGCTGGCAGCACGACAAGGTGATTCGCAGTACACACGGCGTAAATTGCACCGGCGGCTGCAGCTGGAACATCTATGT
>JAOTWT010000301.1 GCA_029862725.1 Acidobacteriota bacterium
GATCTACTGCGAGTTGACGATAGTCACCGCGATTGCGGTGCTTTTTTCATCCTTCTCATCGCCGGCACTTTCGTCGCTTCTGACGTTCCTGGTTTTTGTGATCGGCCATTTCAGCGCCTCGCTAAAAGAATTCGCGGTGAATCTTGGGTCGGACGCGGCGGTATTCGTGTTTTCATTGATCTACTATGTCTTGCCTAATCTATCGCATTTCAGTTTCGCGACGCCGGCAGCGCACGGGAAGGTGCCCGATCTTGCGACCCTTTCGGGAACGATATCCTACGCGTTAGTTTATAGCGCTGTACTGCTCTTTGCGACGATCCTTATTTTTCGGCGCCGAAATCTAAAATAAGATGACTTCAATCAAGCGCATAGAAGTGTTACTTGCCGCCGGAATAGTCGCCGGGCTGGTGGCTGTTTTTCTCCTTTCGGGCTTTCTCGAAACGCGTCGGGCGGGAATCGAATTCCAAGGCGATGAAGACGATCTATCGCTTCAGGGAGAAAGGTTGAAGGGGTACGCACTAGGTTTTGAAGGGCTTTTGGCGGATTGGTACTGGGTCCGCTCATTGCAGTACATAGGGAACAAGATCCACAACGCGAAAGACCAGCAAATAAACATCGAAAACCTTAGGCCGCTCGATCCGAAACTTCTCTACCCTTTCCTTAACAACGCCTCGACCCTCGATCCAAATTTTCTCGCCGTCTATTCCTACGGTGCGACGGTGCTGCCTGCGATAGACGAACAACACGCGATAGAGATCGCAGAAAAGGGCATTGAGAACAACCCCGCCGAATGGCAGCTCTATCACCAGCTTGGTTATATCTATTGGCGCCTCAGGGATTTCGAAAAGGCCGCCGAGATTTACGAAAAGGGATCCGCGATCGGGGGGGCGCCCGCATGGATGGGGTCGATGTCGGCCCGTATGCGCAGTAAAGGCGGCAGCCGCGAGACCGCTCGCAAACTCTATCAAATTCTCTCCGAAAACTCTTCGGACTCGCAGACCAGAAACAGCGCCGAACTGCGTTTGAAACAGTTGGATTCGCTGGACGAATTGGACTTACTCAACGAGGCGCTGGGCCAATTCAAAAGAGAACGGGGAAAATGCGCTGCGCGTTGGAAAGAGGTCATCCATCTGCTCCGCGACCGGACTCTCAAGAACGGTAAGGCACTGCGGGTGGACACGCAGCAGAGGGTTGTCGATCCAACCGATGCCCCTTATCTAATAGACCGTGCGAGCTGCAGGGCGAAACCGGACCCTATGAAAACAGGGCTTCCGAGGGACTAAAAAATGGAACCAATTATAGAAATCAATGGACTTACCAAAGATTACGAAAAAGGTTTTTGGAAAAAAAAGAAGATACGCGCGCTGGAAGACCTGAATCTTTCTGTCGAAGCCGGTCAGATCTTCGGTTTTTTGGGGGGTAACGGGGCCGGTAAAACGACGACCATAAAGCTCCTCATGAGCTTAATCTTTCCAACCGCCGGAACCGCCAGGATCCTCGGCAGGGAGATCGGCGACGTGGCCATGCACAAGTCGATAGGTTACTGTCCCGAAAGCCCATACTTCTATGACTACCTGAAAGCATCGGAGCTGATGAATTATTTCGGTCAGCTATTCGGGCTCGATAAATCGAAGCGCACGAGAAGGACAGAAGAACTGCTGACGCGAGTCGGTCTGGAGAAGAAAGATTGGAATAAGCAACTCAGGAAATTTTCCAAGGGAATGCTGCAGCGAGTCGGTCTCGCGCAGTGCCTCATCAATGACCCGAAAATCGTATTCCTGGACGAGCCGATGAGCGGTCTCGATCCTGTCGGAAGGAGGCAGGTGCGTGAACTGATCGCCGAATTGCGCGACGAAGGGAAAACGGTCTTTATGTCTTCCCACATCCTGACCGATATCGAGGCACTCTGCGACAACGTCGCGATCCTGAGAGACGGTCGACTGGAGGAAACGGGAAATCTGGGAGAGCTTCTGAGGGCACAGGGCGGCGATACCGGATTTGAAATTACCGTCGGCGGCGTCAACCGCGCGAAGCTTGAGTCGGAGCTGGAGTCGCTCTCGGCAACGGAATTCAAATTGAGGCCAAATGGGATCTCTTTAATCGTAGAATCCGAAGAAGAAGTTTCGGCCGTGCTGGCAGGGGTCGGCAAACTCGGGGGAAAACTGATCGGGGTCAGTCAGGTAAAACAGTCACTTGAGGAATTGTTCGTAAAGGATACGGTCGCCTAGTCCTTGAGTTTGATCGCCGTCACCCTCCAGAAAGCATTCGCACGATCGTCTCCCTCCTTAAATCCGCCCACATTTGCATCGACATCGATGGTCTCATCCGGGCCAAGTTCCTTGTATTTATTTGGAATTATCAGGTACTTTTTTTCGCGAATAATCTGATTCTTTGAATCCACCATGCCGACACTGATCTCGAGGCCGGTAATCGTGCGGTCGCCCTTGTTCCTTATGCGGCTGCCGATCCGCATCACGACATCGCCGAGACCGGTCCTCGATTCCTGAAGGCGGTTCGTATCCGTCGTGATAATAATGTCTCTTGTATACGCCTCGAAACCCTTCGAACCGGGAAGCATCGCTCCCGTAAGCAGGTCTTCCTTTTTTTCCTCCGCGGTCGGGAGGAACGAAACTCCCACAGCTATAGCGCCGATCAAGGCGATCCCGACAACGGCGCCGACAAAGAGCGCGGTCTTATTCACCTTACCGGGAGGTTTTTCCTTTAGAAACTGGTCCATACAATAGTGCCCTCATATTTCTGATAAGTGGGCTGATAGGTTATCATTTTAGGGATCTGAAATCGATTTCATCCCCCGCCGCTTATGGTAACCGATTCCGCCGCAAGGACTTCGCAAGAGCCTACGAACACCGTCATATACGTGGATGTGGCCCTGCCCGTGCCGCTTTCCGGCTCTTACACTTATAGACTCCGAAACTCATCCGATGTTCCCCTAAAACTTGGGACGAGGGTCTTGGTGCCTTTCGGAAAAAGAAAGCTGACTGGATATTGCGTCGCCACTCACAACGAGCTCGATAAGGAATCCGGCCTGAATGATACCAGGATCCGCGACGTCATTGAGGTCGTCGACGAAGAACCCCTCTTGACGCCCGAGATACTCGCCTTAACCCAGTGGGCGGCTGGATATTACGCTTCCTCGTGGGGTGAGATGCTAAAAGGGTCGTTGCCCGCGGGTATCAATTCTCTGGTCACGCCAGTGCTGACCATCAATCCGGCTGTAGCATCTCAGGATAGAGGGTATTCCGCAAAATACGCGATGATAACCGAACACATTCGCGCCGCGGGAGGAGCGACCAGAGAGGAGATATCCTCTGTTTTCGGAGAACGCAACTCGAAAAGGGCTCTCGCCGATCTGGTCGATGCCGGTATTCTGATCCGTGCGTACCGGGTCGAGGAGGGCAAGACCCGAGTCCTCACTCGCAAGGCCGCAATCCTCAACTCGGATACGCCGGAACCGGCCAATGAATCGCAGCGACGGGTCGTCGAATGCCTCAGGCGGTTTCCGGAAGGGCTTTTGATCGCCGAACTCAAGGAACGCACCGGCGTCAGCGATTCTCCTCTTAAAACGCTGGCAAAAAAAGGATTCTTGAAGTTAGTCGATCGCGAAATCGAAAGAGATCCTTTTGCCGGCGCATCGAATGAGAAGCGCGGTGAACACGTCCTGACGAACGAGCAGGCAACTGCCCTCGGGCAAATAACAAAGGCCGTCGACAGCGGCGCCTACAAGGCTTTTTTGCTGAAAGGCGTGACCGGAAGCGGTAAGACCGAGGTCTATATACATGCGATGAAACGGGTTCTCGAGAAGGGCAGGACCGCACTCATGCTCGTACCGGAAATCGCTTTGACGCCTGTGTTCTCACAACAGCTGCGTTCCATTTTCGGGAAAAAAGTGGCGATCCTTCATTCTTCCCTCTCGACCGGCGAACGTTTTGATGAATGGAGAAGGATCCGGAGGGGCGAAGCGCGGGTCGTAATAGGGACCCGTTCGGCTGTTTTTGCCCCACTGGAAGATCTCGGACTTATCGTTGTCGACGAAGAGCATGATTCTTCGTACCGTCAGCACGAAATGCCTTTCTATCATGGACGCGACACCGCGATCGTCCGCGCCAATCGATCGAACGCCGTCGTTGTACTCGGTTCCGCGACTCCCGCTCTTGAGAGTTTTCGAAATGCCGAAACCGGGAAGTACGAGAAGCTCGTCCTCGCCAAGCGAATTTCGGGCCGGCCTCTGGCGACCGCTGAATTGATCGACATGCGGGAGGTCGTCAGCGGTGAAGGGAAAAAACCCGCGCTTTCAAATCAGTTGTGCGAAGCGATCTCGGAAACGCATAAAACCGGGGAGCAAACGATGATCCTGCTCAACCGCCGCGGTTTCTCGCAGTTTGTGCTTTGCCGGTCCTGCGGGGAGTCGATTCGCTGCCGCAATTGCGAAATAACGCTGACATTTCACAAAAAGGTCCGGAAACTGATCTGTCACTACTGCAATTACAGGATCTCTACGCCGGATACCTGTCCGGGCTGCGAAAGCAGGTTCCTTTATTTTCTCGGCGAAGGAACTGAGCAGGTCGAAGACATGCTGCGGGAACGGTTTCCCGAACTTCGAATCGCTCGGGTCGATCGCGATACGACGCGCAAGAAACGCGAGCTCGAGAGAATTCTGAAGTCTT
>JAOTWT010000302.1 GCA_029862725.1 Acidobacteriota bacterium
AGGGCCTCGCGCAACCGTGGCAGATACAAAAACCCGGAAGTCGACAAGTTGCTCAATGATGCGCTCAAGGAACTAGACCGCGAAAAAGCAAGGAAACTTTATCAGGACGCGCAGCGCCTTATCAGCGAAGATCTGCCTTTGGTGCCGCTATGGTATGCGGCGAATATGGTGGTCGCCAGCAAAAAGGTCGGGAACATCCAGATCAACGCTTCGGGAGACTGGGATTTTGTGAGAAAACTGACGTTGGAGTAAGTTTGTGAATAGTGAATAGAAATTAGTGAATAGTGAATAGAAAATAGTACGCAACTATACGAAACTAACTGACTCGCCATCTCGATTTCAACTATTTACTATTACCTATTCACTATTCACTACTCACTATTCACTATTCACTAATTTCTATTCACGATTGACGACTCCGTCGCCCGCTGATCTTGACAAAAATGTCGTTGGCTGTAGACTATTTATTTGCAATGGGCGGGAATAGCTCAGCGGTAGAGCACGACCTTGCCAAGGTCGGGGTCGCGAGTTCAAATCTCGTTTCCCGCTCCAAATTTCCAAAGCGACGCTTTATCGCTAAACAAGGCGTCGCTTTATTTGATTATTTGAGAAAGAGGCCGTAGAAATCAACGGAAGTCACGTTCTCCTCACACCGGATTTCTCGCCCTCACGCATTCCCGGAGCGGCGGCGTAGCCAAGTGGTAAGGCAGAGCTCTGCAAAAGCTTTATTCATCGGTTCGATTCCGATCGCCGCCTCCAGTCTTTTCAATACAATTTAGCTTCCGGTTGGTTTTACGCGGTTTTTTCCCGCCTTGCCCAAGACTCCCCTCCACACCAAATTGAAATTCGCATTTGCTTCTAAACGGGAATGCGTTTTCTCGCGGCGAAGCGATTGCGCATCCTCAGACAAAAACAATCTTCAAACTCATCCACCTTTCCAAAAGTGTGTTCACATAAGCTCTACTTATATATCCGTTGACACAAGACAGTTTCGAAACTATCATCGAGGTCATTCAGCACAACTAGATGGAAATTTTGGATGCCCCGAATCGTGCCATTCCCGTCGCAACATTAAGGAGTAGATTATGCGAAACATTTTAAAGAAAGTGTTTGCCGCGATGATAGCGCTCGGATTGATTCTTGTCTTGACGGGACTGTCCGAAAACACGGCTAAGGCTCAAAAGCGCACCCCAGTAGAAATTCAAATTCTAAGTGTGTCCGATTGGCATGCCCAACTCGACCCGCTTTTCGGAGGAGTCGGCGGTGCAGCCGTTCTCTCGGCTCATTGGCAAGGAGATAGGGCCGTCAACCCGAATACGCTTACTTTAACGGCCGGGGATGCTTTCGGAGCTTCGCCTCCGCTTTCCAGCTTTTTTAACGAGGAACCGGCCGTTCTTTCGATGAACCTGATGGGATTTGATGCGGACACCCTGGGGAATCACAACTTTGACCGCGGAACCGGTCATCTCCAACAGATGATCGACATCGCCGAATTTCAATATGTCTCCGCAAATCTCGCTAATCGTGACGACAATCTGACCGGGGTCAAGGACTTCGAGATATTTGACGTGGGCGGCGTAAAAGTAGCCGTAATCGGCGTTACAAACCCGGAAGCTCCAACACTGGTTTTCCCGGGGAGTTTTGGGACGATTGAGGTCACAAAACCCCATGTCGCGGCCAACAAAGCGAGGGCAAATGCGCGTAAAGCCGGTGCCAAGGTGTTTATCCTTGTTGCCCACATGGGTGTTACCGGTTTCGATCCCGATACCGGTGAGGCGCTTGGCCCGTTGATTGATCTCGCCGGAATGGTTGGAAACTTTGATGTTATTCTCGGCGATCATACGGATTTCCAGTATTCGGGAATCCACAACAACGCCCTGGTTGTTCAAAATGAAAGTAAGGGCGCCACTTATGCCCGCACAAAACTTGTGCTCGACCCCTTTAACGGCCGCACTATATCCCGCGATACCGAGTTTGTGGTTCCTCTCGCGAGCGCGGTAACGCCGGATCCGGCAATAGTTGCCCTGCTTCAGCCCTATCGGGACGCTCTTGGTCCAATCCTAAACACCGTCGTTGGCGATTCAAAGGTTGAAATTCCACGTGCGGATTCTTGTGGTAATAACATCGGGCGTACTTGTGAATCCCTTGTCGGGAACGTAACGACTGATTCCATGCGCGTTACTTACGGAACCGACTTTGCAATCACAAACTCCGGCGGTCTTAGAGCTGATCTGACATGTCCGACGATCGATATTCCAACGGATTTCTGCCCGCCGTTTGTTCCTGCGCCTTACCCAATTAGCAGGGGTCAGGTGCTGACAGTGTTGCCGTTTGGCAATGTCGTGGTTACATTAACCGTAGATGGGGCCCTACTAAAGACTTTTCTCGAAAACGGTGTTTCAGCGATGCCGGCCGCGAACGGCAGATTCGCGCAGGTTTCCGGCCTTTGCTTCACATACGACATCGATGCACCGGCCGGCAGCCGTGTAACTGGTGCGGTCAGGCAGCACGCAGACGGCAGCTGTACGGGTTTACCGGTAGACCTGACGGCCGGAAGTAGTTACACCCTCGCTACGAATGATTTCATGGCAGGCGGTGGAGATGGTTATCCCGTTGTCATCGGTCAGGCTGTGACCCGCGGCCTCATGGATCAAGATCTTTCGGATCACATCACCGCTTCAGGCACGATCAGCCCTTCAATCCAGGGTCGAGTCGTTTGCACGACGAGCGGCGGAACCGCCTGTCCTGTCACACTTCCTTAGCCGTTCCTAATTTGAATCGATTGGCACTCCGCTTTCAAAAGCGGGGTGCTTTTTTTGTTGCATCAGGCTATTCAACCCGATGTTTACTAATTCGGGATCGGACTTTCCCAAGACTATAAAGTAGACGAATGTATTGATCAGCATTTAAGTGGAACGGTCGAAGATTGGTCTTATGACTTTTGGAGGATTCATCAGATCTAAGAAGCATGAAGCATAAAATCATGTTGCGACAACAAATAGACCTCAAAGTGGCCAGAGAAATTAGTATCGCCCAATGAATAGAATGTTTTCAACCGGCAAGCTCTACTCGAAATTCCGATTCAAATAATCGCCAAATCGATGAAAATGGTTCGTACATATACTGAATGTGGTGAAAATTGTGGAAACACTCGGTTTGCAAGAAATCGCAACGGATGACCGACTGGATTCATGGGCACCGACCGAAATAGAAAAGCCCCGCGGAAATTGAAATCGCGGGGCTCTGCTTTTGAAAAATTCTCTCTACCGATTTGGTTTATTAATACGTTTTTTGGTAAAAAACATAATTTCCCAGTGCGGAACATCATTTGTCTTAAGCGGAACCATCTTTTCAGGATCAAGAAGACTGTCGATCTCACCGTTCGTAAAAAAGCGTTCTGGCTCCTCCAAAGAAAGGATGACGAGGCCGGTCGCAAGCTCCATTCCAAATCGCGATTTGATCCGGGAAATCAGAGATCGTGATCTTGCGGCACGTTCAACGGCTTCGCAAAAATCACAATACCCGGCTTCTTCGTCAATAGGCCTTTGGCACTCAACGCACCGATCCTTCAGGAGACTGTAAAGCGGTTCCTGCCTGTTAAAACTCAATAATGGTGAAAATGAAAAATGAAACATAGGATTACCTTCGTATACTTCGCCCGGAAGCTAAATCCCAAAGATTCAAGCAACAAACCTCTCAAGGTCTATCACAAAGCAATAATAAGCACTGTTCTAATATAAAGTCGTAATACCCTATTTTTCCGCAACACCGAGCATAAAGTTGCTGATTGCGGATGTACCGTCAAACGCGTTTCCGAGTGCCACGCTATCATAAGACACATCTGAAACGCCGCCGCCCGTAACCTCGTACTTCGGGGGCAAGTCAAATATATTCGAAACCAATTGATCAGGACCGTATGGTGCGATTATGACATTGCCGGTTATTGTCCCATCACCGCCGCCTTGCCTTAACCAACCTTCGGTCCCGGTAACGATGATTAGTCCGTTAAAGCTCCAACCGCCAATATTTCTGAGTTGTCCGGTAACGACCATAATGCCCCCGCCATCGGCGCCGGCCGTACAATCACCTTCACAAAACGTTATCCCGGACCCCGCCGTAAAATCACCGGTATTTGTTATGTTTTCCGCAGGATTAAGATAATAACGCCCTGAATTTTGGGCTGTTGTTCTCAAGAGACTGACCAGATGATCGAGTTCCTGGGGTGTAGACATCCAGTCCGGGAGATCCGTTACGACCGCCGGAGCAGGGTTAATGTTATGGTTATTACTCGGAATGCCATCTAAGACCGTATCAAGCCCCTGTTGGTCAACAACTCCGACAGACGGAACGATTACCGAACCGTCTTCACCATTAATTTCAAAAACTGAAGAGTTTCCGGGATCAAAAACCAATCCATCGCCGGTACCTTGCATGGTAATCGCGGCCGGTCCGGCAAGATCATTAAAAAAGTTCTTCTGGACTATACCTTCGAGCTGTTTCCTGGCTCCGTTGGGCCCAAAACCGGTTGCGGTTACAACAAGACGATACGGCTCGACCGGGGTCGTGCTCATAAAGATCTCGGTGTCGTTGGTACCCGCGGTCGACGGAACAGTTAAAGAAGGGCTAAACGACGGGCAAGGACTAGCCGTCGTCGCCGTTTCGCAAAGCTTAACAGTGGTG
>JAOTWT010000303.1 GCA_029862725.1 Acidobacteriota bacterium
TGCGGCTTGTCTCAAATAAAAAGACGGCAGGTAACTTTTACCTGCCGTCAGCATACTGATCAGATCGTATTCTAACCGGACCGGCTATTGCGCCGTGAAATCGACATTGCTCAAATCGTCGTTCACACTGATAAGTCTCGACGGGAATGTATAGCCTTTACGTCGAACATCAAAGACATAACTCTCGCCCGCCTCAACCTCGTTGATCGTGTAATAACCGAAAGTGTTAGTAGTAACGGTTAGTCGGTTCCCGCTTCCGTCTGTAACAGACACGCTCGCACGGCTCAAACCGCGGCCGTAGCTGTCAGTTACCCGTCCGGATACAGACACAGTCGCCGCGGTGGTTAAGGAATTTTCCCACGTGCAGGTGATGTTATCGCCGGAAGCGACCGTTACGGTTACGGATCTGTTTACAAGATTGACCATACTCACCGGGGTGCCCGCGTTTGTCATACATTTAATATCAAGAAGGTCAAATGCCCCAAAAGTCGTCTCTGTGAACGTGAATGTACCAATGCCGGCAAACGTCCGCGACGGGTTGAAATTCATATCCGTGCCAACTATGTTATTCACGATTCCGTCAGCGTCGTCATCCAAAAGACTAAACGTGGCAGGCAGCAAACCTCCTGAAGCGCTAAAGCCAAAAGACTGAAACTCATTCGGCGGTGAAGCCTGCTTTACAATTGTCATCGTCCCTGAAGCACCCACAGCATTGGCTGACAGCGATAGATCCTGAGATCCGGTCACCGAGGTAAGGTCCAGATTATTAACAAGTCCCCCGTTTGAAGTGTGGTATGGAGAACCAGGAAGATTCTGAGCACCATTACCAGTTCCCCAGTTTGCGTCAGTGGCAATATGCCCGCCCCACGCTAAAACTGCAGAAGTGCCGCTGGGGTCAAACGTTACAGTTATCCTCGTTACTGAAGTCCCATTCGGAAAAGTTCCGCTCGAGTCTGTATAAGTGTAGCCTGAGACACCCGTTATCACACCGCCCCAGAGAGAAAAGACTCCGGGAGCCTTGGTAATGTCATCGGGAGTACCAAGCGTTAGGTCCCTTCCGCGCGTAACAACATCATCCAGTGGAATTGTCTCCGTATCATCCGGCGCGCCGGAACAAAATGCCGTGGGATTAGCGGTTCCGGAATCCCTGCAGGGGTTTGAACCGGTGACCGTTCTGTTATAACTGGTCAAATAATCGATCGCGTTCTTACCGCTTTTGGTAGTGTCATACTTAATCGTGAAGCTATAGGTGGCTGCCGGATTAAGATCGCTCATGACAGCGCGGTAGGAGATCGAGTCCCCAACAAGATAATTAGAATTCGCATTTCCCACCAAACCGCCGGTCCACCCCGCCGGACTCGAACCATCACAATTCGTTGAAGTAGGATCATTTCCACACTGATTCATGCTAAGCGCTTCCCCGGCCAAAGGAGCATTTATAATTTCGATTTTCGATCCCAGACCGGTGATCGTACCTTTTGCTTCGATTACGATGCGTGTGCCGCCACCATTTACATCGATAACACGCCAATCCGTTGAAATCCGGCCCTTGACGTCCGCGAACGCATCCCAACTGGAAAGCAGGATTTCCTGTTTTAGGTTCAAATCTACATATTTGGCAGTTACTCGAACTCTCTCGTAACTCAAGAATTCCACTCCTGCGATGTCCACTACCTCATCTGTTTGATAATTCCCTTTGTCAGAAGCAATCACTGGGGTTTGTCTCTTTATAATCGAGCGATACTTCGAGACTCCCGATTGCGCAAATAATTGCGGCGCGATTAACAATAAAACGAGTAAAGGCAATACTTTTGTTCGAATTCCATAGACCGTTGACATAATAATAACTCCTTGCATGGGCTCATTTGCCGATGCGCAAATCAGTTACCGAGGCGTTTTTCGAAGAACCAAGCACTCAGCAGCGTTAGACAATACAAACCGAAATCCAAGTCATGAGGACAAATCCCAATTTTTTCTTAGGATTCGACCCGTCTAATTTCGGCGTCAACACAATTGGTTCGACGCAAAATGCGGCCAAAAGGGCAAATGTACCCGGGGTACTCAGACCACAATTTCCTGTAACAATATGAAAACGTTACGCTTAAATTAAAATCCTGTCAAGTTTTTTGTTTCTTGATATTTTCACAACCAACAAACAACAACCTTAGCCAATCGATTTTAATATGCGTGACTGTTGCCATTTAGCTAACAGGCAAAGCAACTTGTATGCCCCACATACATTCGTAATAACAATGGATTTTCAATAATTTGGACATTTTTTCGCATTTTGATGCTAAAAAAACGCCTCCATCGAAAATGCCCTTGTCCCATTACCCTGAAATGAAATAAAAGCTACTCTATTGTGATTCAATGCTACCTCCAACTGAAATAGTCATCCCTCTTGTTAGCAGAGGTCAGGTACCTACCCGATCGAATCCAATGGCTCATTCAATAGTAGATGAACGTGTAAATTGGTAATTTTTGCAGATTGTGTGCAATGGCTATCGAGATTCTGATTCTTGACGTCGGTCGGTGCCAGGAAGCGTGAAGTAGGCTCCGTTCGTCGTAACTGATCTCGTAGTTATTCATCCGCCGAGCAGGAGGTGGAATCAAGGCGCCAACGGCTATGCGGAATTCAGCCAACACATTTTGAGCTGTTATGTGCCATCATCGTCTCTGAGTTTGGATCAGGCAGGTGGCGGCTGCGAAATACCGGATAAGAATTGAACTATCGCTTGGCGTTATTTTTCTGCACCGACTTGTATAGTTTGCCGAGCTTTTTATCTCGCTTTCGTTTCTCCAACATCGACATTTCGTTAAACTCGGACTCTCGTCTCAGCTTTTGCCAGCTTTCAAATCGGTCATTATCCAGTTCGCCGTTTTCCAACGCTTTGAGAATCGCACAGCCTTCTTCGTGTTGGTGTGAACAGTCGTTATAGCGGCAATCTCGCTCCAGTTCCTGAACTTCCGGAAAGGTCTCCGCGATTCCTGCGCCGACACCGATATTGCCGAGCTCACGCATGCCCGGCGTGTCGATCATCATCGCCCCGGAATCGAGTATGATCAGCTGTCTCGCAGTCGTTGTGTGGCGGCCCTTGCTGTCACTGGCCCTTATTTCCCGGGTCTCCATGATCTCGTCGCCGGCGAGCTCGTTCAAAAGAGTCGACTTACCGACTCCGGAAGAACCAAGCAGACAATAGGTTTTGCCCGACTCCAAAAACGAATTTACAGCGCTCACGCCAACGCCTGTTTCACTGCTGAACGAAATCACCTTGACCTCCGCTGATACATCCCGGACCCTGGCGATCCATGAGTCGAGTTCGTTCTCGGCCACGAGATCACGTTTGCTCAGCAAAACAACCGGTTCGATATCTCCTTCACGGGTCATAATAAGATACCGCTCGAGGCGCCTGAGGCTGAAATCATCGTCGAGCGACTGGACCAAAAGCGCGACATCGATGTTCGCGGCAATCGCCTGAAATTCAACTTTCTTTCCGGGTGTTTTTCTCTTGAGAATCGTTTTTCTCGGCAGGACCTTGTGGATTATCGCCAATGACGAATCCATTACCTGTGCCATCACCCAATCTCCGGTTACTGGTAGGTGCAACGGTGAATCCACCCCATACATCAGGCGTCCCGCGACCTCGGAGTAAACTTCCCTGTTGCCGTCAGTGACAAAATAAGATTCTTTTTGGACTTGTGAAACCCGAACCGGAACGCAGGTACCGGGAATCGAAGAATCTACTTCATCCATCAATGACCGTTCGAAACCAAGTTGTTTCAGGTAATTATTCAAAACCATTGGTATTTTACCGCAGGGAACGCGAATACCGCCGAGAGATATTGGCAAAACCCGCCCCTGAAAACGAGGTTGTGGCGTAATCCTCCATCTGAAGCCGGAAGGTAATCTAAACAGATCCGCTATTTCGACCCGGTGAAGAAATGGGTGAATCTTTCCAAGGTGTCATTTGTCACCCATCACCTGCAACAAATTCTAGTCTACAATGAAAGTAAGAATATGCCTTACCAAAAACTAGACATCACCGGTGCCGAGGCCGATGTGCTTTCCTGGGTCGACCACTGTCTATCCAGCGACGAACTGAATATGCTTCGCAACGTCTCGCGTCTACCGTGTCTTTACAAACACGTCGCGCTGATGCCCGATGCGCACCTTGGAATCGGTTCGATGGTCGGTTCGGTCATCGCCACAAGGGATGCTGTTATTCCCGCAACTGTCGGTGTCGACATCGGCTGCGGAATGATGGCGGTCAAAACCCCATTTAAAAGCGGCATCCTGGACGGCAAACTCAAAGAGCTGCGCAGCCAGATCGAGCGAACTATTCCGGTCGGTTTCCAGTGGCACAAGGAAGCCACCGAAGAATCGCTCGAGTGGAACCGCTGGTCGGAATTCGGCGAACTCCATAAAGGTGTACAGGACCGGAAAGCGAGGGCGATGAGACAGCTCGGGACGCTTGGAGGTGGAAACCACTTCGTCGAGGTTTGCCTGGATACTGAAAACCGCGTGTGGCTGATGCTTCACTCGGGTTCACGCGGGATCGGCAACCAGATCGCGACGCGGCATATCGAAACCGCAAAGCATCTTCACAAACTAAACGAACTTCCCGATCCGAATCTAG
>JAOTWT010000304.1 GCA_029862725.1 Acidobacteriota bacterium
ACAAGCATCAAGGCCTATTACGATCAGGCGGTACAAAAGGCCAAAGACGGCGACTACGAAAAAGTTCAGTACACGATGATCGACGGCGTAAAAGGAGTCGAGTTTGTCGAGTCGATGCCTGAGGACAATAGCGATCCGCGGCGTTTTCAGTGGATCGGTTACCGTACATACAACGACCAAACGCAGATGGTCAACGTGATGGTCTCGACAAAGGGAAGCAATTTCGATTCGAACAAGGACGTCTACAACGCGATCATGTACTCGATGACGATGGCGAAGCAGTAGTACTGGGTACTGCGTTCGGGGCGCGTCGATGTCCGTTTAGAGCAGTGCTTCGCAATTGCATATTGAGCGCGTCGATGTCCGCTTAGAGCACTGCTCTCAAGGCAGAACTATGTTCCCGGTTTCCTTAAACTGTTTTCAAGTTGGGTAATCCGAGGGCAGCGAACGGTCTTGTGACGGCTAGCCGCGGATTTAGACTGTTCATCCCAAAATGAACAAGCGGGAGTTCCGAGCATTAGTCAGCTCCTTTTTTGTTGTTGATACCTTTTCTCCGTTCGCCAGGAAGCGGCCCCTGCGTGCGGAAATTTTCTTAACCGCTATTTGATTTCAAACGTCGAGCCGAATACATATGATCTTCCGCGAGCAGGTGCGAATACGAATTGCTCGCGGTACCGGCGGTCAAAAAGGTTCTTAATGCCTACATTAAGGCTCAATCTGTAACTTTCTCGCTTAAAGACATAACCGCCCCCCAGTTCGCTTACTGAAAAACCGGGCTCAGGACCGTTTGTGTTCAGGAATGCAGTGGAAAGTCGCTCCTGCTTGTTCACTATTCTTGTGATCCAATCGACGTAGTAGTTGTTCAGAAGGTTCTGCCATCGTACGCTGAGCACCGTTTTTAGCGGCGTTATCGTATTCAGCGGTTCACCGGTGTCCAGGTTGTCTCCGCGCAGATAACTGAGGCTGCCGCCGGGCGTCAGAAAACCCATGCCTAGTTTGAGTGGAACTTGGATATCGGCTTCGAATCCCTGGATTCTCGCGCGGCCAATGTTTTGCGTTTGAAAGACTTCGATCGGAGCCTGCCCGCCGGGCAGCGTTATCGGTACTCCGTTTCTGTCGACAGCTGGAATATTCGAGAGAAAATTCTTATACCTGTTGTTGAAATACGTAAACGATCCGGCAAAGCTGGAATTCCGAACCTTGATGCTTGCGTCCACATTCACACCGCTCTCGGGTTCGAGAGTTGGGTTTCCGACGACGAAACCCCCGACTGAACCCGCACCTGTGAAAAAGCGTTCGAATAAGTTCGGAACTCTGAATGATCGGCCGATCTTTCCTGACAGACTCACTTCATCTGTCACCCTTATGACTGCCCCCACATCACCGGTTACGGAAATGTCGCTCACATCGAGTCCGTTTTCCAAACCGGTCAAGCCCAGGTCCTCGATCTGATCGGCCGTGAGTGAAGAAGGCAGGCCGAAACCTTCGGTGGCGCTAGACCCCGCGTAGAACCGCTCGACCCTGATTCCGCCGACAACTTTAAGCCGGTCCGTAAAATCGTGAGAGTCTTGTACGAACATGGCAAAACTTCCAAAATTCGCATCGGGAACACTTCGCGTTGTGTCCTGAGTAAAGACCGGAAGCCGATTTTCGACGAGCCGCGAATCCTTGTTTTTATCCTGAACCTGTGAGAAGCCGGCTATAAGAAAGTTGTCTTGTCCCAGAATCCAGCTACTTTGCAGGTCAAAACCAAAACTGTCCGTATCAGTTATCGTCTCGCTAAACTCATCGATGCCCGGAAAAAACGGTAAAAAGGGCGGGACAAACAAGATGTTTGAAAAATTGCGTTTTTGATTTTGGAAATAGAAACTCGCAGAAACCCGTGCGAGCTTAGAGCTTACATTCCTTGTTTCAAAACGAGCGTTAAATTTATCCCGGTCTGAATCCGGGAAAAATGCGTTAAAGACGCCAACAAGAGTCGGAACACCAATGTTTCCAGCCCTCCTGCGGGAATAATTCAGCCGCAGATCATTGTCGTCGTTAAAGAAAAAACGGGTTGTGATCTGAGTGTTGCCGCCGTGAGATTGTGAATTCAGGACTTCGCCGTCTGATGAAACCCCTTCAACCGGAGGTCCCGCCGGGTCTCCCAGTGTGTAGTTGTCATATCGTTCCAGCGACTGCGCGACTCGAAATGAAAAGAATTTGCCGGATCCCGTAAGCGAGATGCTGCCTCTTCTGCCTTTTTCGTTTGAACTATAAAAACCGTTGAATGAAGCGCCGAGATCGAATCCTCCCTGAGTGCGTCGCGGAGCTTCTTTAGTGATAATATTTATGGTTCCGCCAAGTGCGTCTGTCCCGTAAAGAACAGATCCGGCGCCTCTGATCACTTCGATTGTCTCGATCTGTTCGGTACCGACCAATCCCAATTCGATACCTGATTGGGTCGTCGAAGTACGGGCGTTATTGAGACGCTCGCCGTCCACAAGGACCAGGATGCGGTTGCTGTCCAACCCGCGGATTCTGGGCCGCACCTGAAATGAGCCTTCGTTTACCGTTGAAACGCCGGGGAGGTTGCGCAAAGCATCGCCCGGGGTATTCACATTTGCCCGTTCGAGCGATTCCCGGTCGATAACACTCACCGGTACCGCGGTTTCTGTTGTCGATACCTGTGTCCGGGTTGCGGTTACGGTGACTTCCGCTGAAATATTACCGACCGACAGCACAATTTCAATTTCTTTTGGCGGCAGATCGTCTATCTTGACCTTTCTCGTGGCAAACGAAAAACCGACTGCATCCACCGTGATCAAGAACTCGCCTTCGGCCATGTTCTCAAACAAAAAGATCCCGTCGGTGGCGGTTTCAGTATTTACCTGAGCACCCGAGGACAGGTTCCGAACGTTAACCGTTGCCCCAACGACCACCGCCCCTTGCTGATCGAGAACCCTGCCTTTTATAACGCCGGTCTGACCAAAAGAAACGATCGCCAATGTAAAAACCAAAGCTATTATTCCGATTATTTTCTTAAACATGCTCTTACTTTAAACGAAAAGATAAATTGTAAATATGACGACGATCACAACTGAAAAATCGGCTTTTCTCTTAAACAAGCCCTGTATCCCAAAAAGATCAAGATAATTCCCACAAATTCGCCGACATAGAGTGCCTCGACCATACCCGCTTTCGCCATCCCGCCTCCGATTCCCGGTAATATCGCGCCGATCGTGATTAACAAGTTGCCAAATGCGCGGTTTTTTCCATTTTCAACTTTCGCAAATCTGATCGCACTTAAAAGCGCCGTACCTATCAGGAATATCGCGGCGTAAAGATTAATAAGGGGTGTGAGCAATCTTACCCATTGCCATCCGATTGATGCTCCGCCCGGCCGGAATGTTTCAAGAAGGGATAAGTTTACCGGTGAAAGAAAGACACAGACCGCGGCAAACAATATGAACGGAATCGTAATTGAGGAAAGTATATCTGAGTTTCTCTTCTTGAAATGGAGATACACGGAGCCCTGTGCGAGCGGGTAGCCGCCCAGGATAGCTCCCGCGACATACCAGGATTTGTTTAATAAAGGCGAATTTCCAAAGATCGTTATGGCTGATTCCAGAAATGTGCCGAGGCCGTAAGTGAAGACACCCGCGGACCACCAGAACAGATGAGTGCCACCTTTCTTTCTGTAACGGCCAAAAATCTCTATGAAGAAGTAAAGCGAAAAAATCGTCGTCAGGACGGGCAGATAGTGAACCGGATGAATTGACTGAAATAGATCGAGCATATTTGTGGGTAAAACTTATTCCGTATAAATCAATCCGGTTTTGTTAAAGACAAGATGTTGTTCCATGAACAAGCCGTTCGATATCTGATCTCAAACGGCGGCGAGCCCTGATCAGTATCCGTCGGTAAATCCTTGTGTAGGATTCCAACACTTATAAATCCGGTATTGTAGCCTGTTCAAGTAAATATGGTAAACGAGCCGGAAATAGTTTTGGGATTTAACGACGCGGGCTTTGGTCAAGAAGGGTTTCGAGTTTATGCTTGAACGGAACCAACGAATTGAGACAAAAAGAACGCAGGAGGCTTCTGATATGTTCAAGCGGTCGATATTAGTGCTGACTATTTTTATCTTTGTTTTGCCGGTCGCCGGCCAAACTCAGCTCCTAGATCCGAAACTCCGTGACAAGCTCCACGAGGCGCTTAGCGGCGAGATCGCAAAAGACCACGTCATCCAGATAACCCGCCACAGCCGGGTCCAGGGCTCACGGCAGTTTCGAGATTCGGGACGCTACGTCCTGAGCGAGCTTTACAAAGCCGGATTCAGCGTAAAAGAAGCCCAGATCGAGTCTTTCAAATCGGACGGCAAGGTCCATTACCAGACCTGGCAGTCTCCATCGGGTTTCGATATGGACTGGGCCGAGCTTCGTATGCTGGAACCTTACGAGGAACGCATCATCGGCTATCCGGAAGTTGCGATGAGTTTGATCACCTACTCGAACGCGGGTTCGGCGACGGCAGAACTCGTGTATGTCGGAGCCGGAACGTCTGACGCCGATTACGAAGGCAAAGACGTAAAGGACAAGATCGTCCTCGCAACGGGTTACGGAGGGAGCGTACACCGCTTAGCCGTATTAAA
>JAOTWT010000305.1 GCA_029862725.1 Acidobacteriota bacterium
TCAGGATCAAATGTACGTATCGAATCGACGGTATCACCGAAGAATTCGACGCGGAACGGCAACGCGGAATTTGGCGGCCAGACATCAACGATCCCGCCGCGGACGGAGTACTCTCCGATATTTGCGATCGGTTCTTCTCTTTTGTATCCGCAGGCGGAGAGTTTCCGGATGAGAAGGCCGGGTTCGAAATCGTTGTCGCGTTTAAGCAAGGCACCTGTCCTCAGAATCCTCTCTTTCGTAAATACGCGCGTCGCCAGTGCCCGTGCCGACAAGACGACAAAACCGAAATCGCCGCGCGCAAGGTTCCAAAGAGCAAGCGCCCTTTTTTCAAGTGTTTCAGCGTGAGGCGATACGCCCGCGTATACGTCTGTTTCGAATGACGGCAGAATCACATTGGACTCGGCATCGCCGGCGTAGGCGAGAAATTCATGGTGCGACTGCCAGAACGAAAGATCGCTCTCCCAGGCGTCGAGTTCGACGTTGTTTGCAGTAACAACGGCTATCGTTTTTCCAGTCGCAGCTTTTAGTTTTGTGATCAGAAATGCCTTCGCCGCGGTCGAGGTAAGGCCGCCGAGGTTTACAAGCCGCGTGCCTTTTTTGACCTGACCGACAAGGAGCTCGAAGCTCTCCGAATTTGATTCCTGAGGCTGCATATTAATCGAGAAGCATCAACACGGCTTCGCCTTCAATCACTGTTTCGGCGTTTTGATTGCGGCATATGGTTTCGACCGTGACGATCGGTTTGTCTTTGCGGATCTTGGTTACGGTGCCTGTCGCCGTTACCGTGTCGCCGATAAAAACCGGAGCCTTGAATTTAAGTGTCTGCCCCAGATATACGATTTTGGTTACGGAGAGCGAGCTTCCGAGCAATGCCGAGATGAACGAAGCCGTGAGCATCCCATGACCGATCCGTTTGCCGAATCTTGTGTTTGCGGCAAACTCCTCGTCGAGATGAATGGGATTTGTGTCACCGGAAACTTCGGCGAACTGCCGGATCAATTCATCAGTGACCTGTTTGCTTACCTCGAACTTATCCCCTGTTTTTAGTGTCATAGTTTTATGTAAACGCAAATACCCGCAACCGGACATCCGTAGGGGGTGTGTCAGGCAACGGTGGTTAACTATAGAAGCTGTCTTTTGGAGACAATGACTTCTCGTATAAGAGAGTAACGGTGTCTCGCGTCAGGATCAAACCGACAGGCGATTCGTTGTGGAAGTGAGGAAGCCCGAAAGCTGGAACTGTCTAACTACAACCTACGGCCCTGTCCGCCTTGCGCGGGCGGTTGGGAAGTTCTTTGAAAATCTTTGCTCAACTGCAGGATGCACCGGCAGGGGCCCTGTAATCATGGCGTCGCTATTATGGCTGGCAGACCTATTTACCTGCCGGATGGACTGCGTCCATGGAAACCGGACTTCACACCGTAAATAAGCGAACGAATGAGAATTCGTAACAGAACCGAATCAATTCAAACAAAAAAAGTGCCGACACCGGCCGGCACATGCAGAGGAGTGTTATATGCCAGAATTAACAGACACATGTAAGGTCAATCGACCAAGTGAAACTGACTTCAGTTTCAGCAACTCGTTTCCCGTCTTTGAATTTCGCAAGAGTCCCGCGGAGAACCTTGGTATCGGGGTCAAGCGTATAAAAATTGCCCCTGACCAGGAATTCTCCGGCAAAGGAATATCTGACTCCATCTCTGGGATCAGTTTCAAAGGTCAATCCGCCATCCGAGATCCTCAGAGCTTCAATATCTAATGTTGATTCAACTCCACTTTTTGGATTTGTAAAGAGTACGAACCCGGATGGCTCCACGAGTTTCCCAAACTCGGCATCATCGCAGTCCACATCGAGTTTCTTGTTGCTGATCAAAATCGACTCGACATCTGAAAAACCCGGATTCGTAAAACCCTTAACCGTGTAGATGCCTTCCGGATCGAACGCCTCGGAATTGTTCTCGTCGACCTGAGGCGGTGTGAAGATCTTGTCGTCCATCGAAACCGCGGGGAGGTCGGGCGGCAGCGTGGGAGCCGTCGGCGGTTCAATTTGTCGGCCGTAGATTTCAGATATTGGCCTGGGTGTTTCGAATACGTTGGCGAAAAAGCGAAACACACCAACCCAGCCCACACCGAGGAGAAGTGCGAAAGCAAATACGACGGACATTTCAAGAAGTTTACGGGACGACACTTTTTAATCTCCTGCTTAACGTTGCAACCTAAGCCAGTTTATCGGTTATCGATTCTCTTAATCAGGGTTGCGGTACTTTTGCTGCGCTGTGGATATCCACACTCCTTTCGATTTCGGGATTGTTGAAAGGGAGCCGCCACGGACGGTCGATTGTGGGAAGGCACAGCCGATCCAAGTTTCAAGTTTCAGGTTCCAAGTTTCGAGTTGCGGGTTCCGGGTTTTCGCAAGTCTAGATAAGCCTCCTTGGCAGATATATTAGAGGCACCCGGGTGCTCAAGGCTTTGGCGCACCGGTCTGGAAACCATGTATCATGTTCAGTTCAACTTGAAACTTGAAACTTGAAACGTGAAACTAACCAGATGACCATTCCAGACTTTGAACAAATAGTAGAGCAAAACGACCAGACCGAGGCACGGGCCGCGCATCTCGAGGCGATCGCGGAGCTTGTTGGCAACCCCTACCCGAACAAGTTCGAACGCTCGAAAATCACCGGGTTTAACGACACGGTGACGAAAATCGTAAATTTTGCGCCGATCGTTGAAATTAAGGATGAAATCGCGGCGGTCGTTGCGGGGCTCGGCGAACGCGAACGCCCCTCACCCGAGATCAAAGAACCTCTTAATGAGAAACTGAAGGCTCACGGAAATGTACGCGTTGCAGGGCGACTCGCGACTCCGCCCCGGACGATGGGCAAGGCCGCGTTTGTTCATCTTTCGGATGGAAAGAACCGGCTTCAGATCTATGTCAGGAAACAGGACGCGAAGGCCGTCAGCAACGACACCGGCGAGGTGCTCGAATTGGAAGATTCAGGGTTTGAATTGTTCAAACTGCTGGATCACGGCGATTTTGTCGGGGTCGAGGGTTATTTGTTCATCACAAACACGGGGGAACTTTCGATCCACGTCGAAAAAATACAGTTTTTGACAAAGGCCATGGTTCCGATGCCCGACAAGATGCACGGCATCGAGGATCCCGAGATCAAACAGCGTCAGCGCTACGCCGATCTGATCGGTTCCAGCCTTCAGGTAGAGCACGAGGGTCTTACAACAAGGGAAGTATTCGAGAGGCGCGCGAAGATCATTGCCGCGATGAGGCATTACCTCGAGGACGATGGATATATAGAAGTCGAAACACCGATGCTTACGCCAAAAGCAACGGGAGCTGCGGCGAAGCCCTTCGAGACTCATCACAAGGCGCTCGACATCACGCTTTACGCGCGGATCGCCCCTGAACTCTATTTGAAGAGACTTACGGTCGGCGGTTTTGAAAAGGTCTTTGAACTCAACCGCAACTTTCGGAACGAGGGGATTTCTTACAAGCACAATCCCGAATTTACGATGCTGGAGTTTTATTGTGCTTATATGGACGTCGCTGGGATGATTGAGATGTGCGAGGACATGCTGCGCGACTCCGTCCTCAGGGCGACCGGCGGTTTGAAGGTGACCTACGAGAACCATGAGATCGATTTCTCGAAGTTCGAGAAGATCTCGATGCGCGACGCGATTTTGAAGTATGTTTCCGATGCCGAGATCGATGAGTCGAACATGATCGGCCTTTTTGACGAGTATGTGGAACCGAATCTTGTACAGCCAACGTTCATCGTCGACTTTCCGAAATCGATCTCACCGCTTTCGAAGGCATCCCCGGAAAACCCGGCTATTGCCGAACGGTTCGAGCTCTTTATCAACGGGATGGAATGCGCAAACGGGTTTTCAGAACTAAACGATCCCCATGAGCAGTACGAGCGGTTTGTGGATCAGATGGCCGAACGCGAACGCGGCGACGAAGAAGCGATGATTCTGGACGAGGACTACATCCGTGCACTGGCCTACGGGATGCCGCCGGCCGCCGGTATTGGGATCGGCGTCGACCGCATCGTGATGATTCTGACGAACAGGCATTCGATCCGCGACGTAATTCTTTTTCCTCACTTGCGGCCCGAAAGAAGACCCGAAGATACTGAATCCGCGGATACCGGTGAATGAGGCTTGCTGCATTTATTTCAGTTGTCGCGATAGTTGATGATTGATAATTGATGATTGAAATAGATGAAACCTGCCTTTCTTACAATCTTCGCGCTTACCGCCTTCGCATTTAACTCAATACTCTGCCGGCTGGCGCTCGGCGCTGGCGCGATCGATGCCGCGTCTTTTACAACCGTACGCCTGATATCGGGCGCCGCCGCGCTCTATTTTGCAGCCCTTGTTTCAGGCGCACTCAAGGGCCGAACCAAAACCGGTTCGGGCAACTGGTTTTCTGCGTTCTTCCTCTTCGCCTATGCCGTCTGTTTTTCATTTGCCTACAATGGCTTAACGACCGCGACGGGTGCGCTGATCCTATTCGGTGCCGTACAGCTGACGATGTTCGCGGCATCGATCCTCAAAGGGGTAAGACCGGGGGTACTCGAGTGGTTTGGTTTGGCAGCGGCG
>JAOTWT010000306.1 GCA_029862725.1 Acidobacteriota bacterium
TTCTCCCGCAACCAGCATAGACTGGAAGCGCTGGAGGAAATGGAGCAAACCGGGGCGATCTATGAACCGAGCGTTCAGAAGCTCCTTTCAGCAGGCAAAGAGCTGGGGGTCAAGTTGCTTGGTACACTGGCCGATCGTCTGAAGACGGATCCGTCTTCAGACAAGGCGGTTGAATCCCTGTTCGGTACGTACTTGCAGTCGGTCCTTGTGAAAGATTCGAAAGACGCGATCCGCGTGGTCAATTTTCTGAACAAGAAGGGCATTGGCCGGATTCCGGTTTTGGTCGAAGGACAAAACGGTTACAAAGGCTCCTCAAAGGCGAATCCGGATATCGTCAGGCTTCTCGGGATAGATGAGTCTTTTGCGTCGCTCTTGGCGGGCGTGTTTCCAAGGGAGATGGCCGCAAAGGTTGCGGAATCCGTAAACTCGGCTGCTTCGACGGGTCCCCTTGTCGTGACTTTGGACGGTGATCTCGTTTTTGAAGGCAGGCTGTTTGTCAGCGGATCGGTAGACTCAACGGCGCGAAAATCATCGCTGCTCGCGTTTAAGCGCGAGATGAGGGAATTGGCCAAGACGACTGGCGCTAACAAAAAAGAGGTTGAAAGCTCCGCAGGAAAAGTCGAAAAGGCGCGTTCCGCGCTCAAAAAGCTCGAAGACGAACTGGTAGATCTGCAGTCCTATATAGTCCAGCTTGAAAGGGAAGTTCTGTCACGAGAGATTCAGTCTACTGCGATAGTTCAGGAAATCGACCGCGCCGATCGGCACAAGAAGATTGTCGAAAACGAGTTGATCCAGCTCAGGAAAGACGCGGAATCTATTGAAGAACGTCGCCGGGAAGCACTTGAAAGTGCTGAAAACGCTGAAGTTGCCCGTGTCGAAAGCGGAAAAGGTATCGACCGGACCGCTCTTGACCTGGCTGAAGCGAGAAAGGTATTAGAAACTGAAAATCTGGCCTACAACGAAAAGCGTACCTTTGCGGAGGTCGCTGCGGAGCGCATGCGAGCGGCGATTTCGGCGTTGGAAAGGGTCAACTCGGAAAAAGAGGAACTCGAGGCGAGACTCACCCGGCAGTCGCTCGAGATAACCTCAACGAAGGAAAGAATCGCCGAACTCATACAGCAGGGAATTGCGATCGACGAGCGTTTGGCAAAGGCGACCGAAGAAATCGAAGCTGAATCCGAAGAACTTACAAGTGCCGTCGCTCTGCTCAAATCTGCCCGCGAAGGTTCTGACAGGATGTCGGAGGAACTCGCTGGGTTAAACACGGAGGCAGCCAATTCGCGCGACAAGCGCGCAGCGATAGAAGTGCGAAAAGCTGAGGTTCAAACCCGGCTGGAGAATGTTGAAGCCAACTGCCGGCATGATCTTGGCGTCGAATTAGCGGATCTCGTCGAAACGGTTGAAATAGATCCTGATTTTGAGTTTGAAGCCGCGCGGGAAAGGGTTGAATACCTGCATGAGCGGATCGAGAATTTCGGCGCGATAAATATGCTCGCGGTTGAAGAATTGGCGGAAACCGAGGAACGCCTTGAATTTTTGACCTCGCAGCGCCAGGACATAATCGAGAGTATCGCTTCGGCGGAAGAAGCCTTGAGCGAGATCAAACGCCGCTCGAGGGAGCGATTCAGAAACGCGTTTGAGGCTATCAACGAGAATTTCACGAAGTTCTTTGCCGAGTTGTTCGGGGGCGGAAAAGGCGAAATGGTACTCCTTGAATCCGAGGACGTTCTCGATGCCGGCATTGAAATCATCGCTCAGCCGCCGGGGAAACGGCTCCAGAATATGCTGCTCCTGTCGGGCGGCGAAAAGGCGATGACGGCGATTGCTCTTGTTCTGGCGATATTCAAACACCGTCCATCGCCGTTTTGCCTTTTGGATGAGGTCGACGCGCCGCTGGATGACGCGAATGTGGGTCGATTTGTCGAACGGATCGAATCTATGGCGGAAAATACGCAGTTTATAATTATCACTCACAACAAACGGACGATGGAAGCGGCCCGTGCTCTCTATGGCGTTACAATGCAGGAAGCCGGCGTTTCCAAGGTTGTCTCTGTGAGGTTCGATTGAATATGAAAATGCGTGCCCTCTTTGCAGTACTGGTCTTGTTTTTGACGGTCTCGATTCAGGCCCAAAACACGGGGAAGAAAAAGAACTCGAGACCCGCTTCTTCTGCGGACCAGGAGAAGACAGTAATCCCCGAAGCTGGCCCACCGGTTTATTTCTACGACTTCGAAAAGCCCGAATTCCTGGTTCCAAAAGTCCATATCGAACACGACGGGAACGGGATCGGGTCAATTACGTTCGAAAAGAAGAATCTTGCGGAATCTTTCACGCGGGATCTGGTCCTCTCGTCGTCAACGATGGAGAAACTGTCCGCCCTCTGGAACGAGCTCCGGTTCCTTACGTCCGTAGAGGACTACCAGTCTCACCGTGATTATTCGCATCTCGGGAGGATGAAGCTAAAGATGGCCGAAGGCGGCAAGGTCAGGACGGTCGAGTTCAACTGGACTGAGAACCAAAGCGCGAAGGCCCTGACGGACGAATACAAAAAGATTGGTTACGAATACGTATGGAAGTTCGACATCGAGGTCGCGCGAAAGAACCAGCCGCTCGAGGCACCAAGGGTGATGAAACAGATCGATTCCTATGTCAGACGGGGACAGATCTCGGACCCGCTTCATATCGTTCCTTTCCTGATCGAACTCAGCGGTGATGAGCGCATGCCTTTGATCGCCCGAAACCATGCCAAACGGCTGGCTGATTCAATCGAAAAAAAGAAAAACGAAGATTAATGAGTCCGGATTTAAAGGTTGGGATCCGGCCGTTTTGTGATAACTCCATCGGCTGCGATTAACGGCGCGTTGCGGCCAAAATCGGTATTTGAGAGATATCGGATCTTTTGTATTGACTCGCCGGACTGATCCAGCGCGGGTACGCCCCAATCGATCTGTTTTCCTGAATGAATCCGGCCCGAAACAAACTCGCCCGTTCCGTCCAATTCAACTTCCAGAATCGCCGTCAGACGCGTCGGCCCGATCAACTTAAACCAACCATAGGTCGCGAAATTACCCAATGAGTAGGCGATCAGGCGCCCCTTGTAGAATTCCATACCGCGCAGGACATGCGGTCCGTGGCCAATGACGAGATCCGCGCCAGCGTCAATCACAGTCCGCGAAAACAAGGGCAGGTTGCCGCGTCGTTCTCCATAAAAGACCTCGGTCCTGTTCGGTACATTTTGGGCATCGGATCCTTCGGCACCGCCGTGAAAAGAAACCACGACGATGTCCGCCTTGGCATCGGCCGCTCGCACGGCATTCTTCGCGGCGACCAGATTATTGACGTTTAGCGAGATGCTGTTCGTTGCAAATCCAATGAATGCAACGGTCTTGCCTTTCACTTTTAAATAAGCCGTCGAATGATCTCCGCTGTCACTGCCCGCATGTTTTATCCCGAGACCGTCCAGGACCCTACGTGTCGTGGAGCGTCCCGCTTCGCCGAAATCACCGGCGTGGTTGTTCGCCGCACTAAGAACATCGAATCCCGCCTCCTTAAAATATCGGCCATACCTGGTCGGCATTCTGAATGCATAACATGTTGTTGAATTAGGCCTGCATTTTGAAGATTTGCCGCTGTCCAAAAATGACCCCTCGAGATTCCCAAACGCGATATCCGCCTTCGAAATCACAGCTTCGACGAGTTTGAACATTTCCCGGCCGTCGTTTGGAGGCATGCGGTCCGTGGCTGGAAACGGCGAACCGATCATCATATCGCCGACCGCGGAAATCGAGATAGCCAAATCATCCGGGGACTGGTCCTTCGCCGGCGCATTGATCGCGAATGGCTTGGCGAACGGGCCATCCAAAGGCTCACCGACGCCGGATTGTGATGCGCATCCCGCCGCAAATAAAGGGATCATCAAGAAAAGCGAAACAAACAAAAAATTCGAGAGCCTGATCATAAGTAAACCACCCCGAACTGAGATGCCAAAACCCGGGTAAACTGTGCATTGAAAAACTAGAAATCCTGGATCGGGCCAAGCGATTCGTCAATAAGCTTCGCCTGTTCGAGTCCGTGTTTCGTGTATGAACCGGTTGCAGGAGATGCCGATGGTTCCCTGGATACCCTGCGAAGCACACATGATTCGGGCTTGATTGCGGTGAGCCGCGGCTCCACAAACGTCCAGCCACCCATGTTTTTCGGTTCTTCCTGCGTCCACACGATATCTTTCGCGTTACTATACTTCGCAAAAATACCATTCAGCGCTTCCGCCGGGTACGGGTAGAATTGTTCCTGGCGAATGATCGCCGTTGTCCCGTCGCCTTTTTCCTTGCGCGCCTCATCAAGGTCGTAAAACACTTTCCCGCTGCATATTACGATCCGGTCGACTTTCGCGGGATCCTTTATCGCGGCATCGTCAATTACCGGCATGAATCCGCCCGAGGTCAGATCGGAAATTGAAGAGGAAGCCGCCGGAAGCCTCAAAAGACTCTTTGGCGTCATTGCGATCAGGGGCCTCACCGATTCCTGCAGTACCTGCCTGCGTAACAGGTGAAAGTACTGCGCGGGCGTCGTCGGATAACAGACC
>JAOTWT010000307.1 GCA_029862725.1 Acidobacteriota bacterium
CAAGCGCGATCGTCGTGGGCTTGATTTTTCGCGCGTCCAGATCGACCCTCGGCTTTGCGCCCCGCTGGATCTGTTTCGCGCGTTGCGCAGCGAGGAGTATTAGCCTGTATTTCGAATCAATTTCAGGAATAGACTTAGGATCAACGATTACCTCTGTGATCTGCTCTTCCTCTTCGTTTTCCAACTCTAATTCATCTGCCATAATTAAGCCTTTTCAAACTAATGGTTATCAAAAGTAGTTAGAATATCGCGAATCAACCCTTTTTGTCTAATCCTGAGAAGACGATTGGCCTTGATAATCATCTTCAAATCCGCGGCCGCGTCTTCGATCTTGTCGTTCACGATCACATAATCGAAATCAGAAAAATGGCGCACTTCCGCCGCTGCGTTCTCAAGCCTGAGGGCAAGCTCTTCGGGTGATTCTGTTTTGCGCTGCGATAGCCTTTCCTTCAGGACCCCAAAAGACGGCGGCAGGATGAATACCGAAACCGAGTCCGGCACCTTTCCTCTTACCTGTTCCGCGCCCTGGACATCGATTTCGAGAAGCACGTCGCGCCCCTTGCCTGTTTCCCTGTCGACAAAGGTTTTCGAGGTGCCGTAATAATTTCCGTGAACCTCAGCGTATTCCAAAAACTCATCATCCCGGATCAACTTTTCGAAATCCGGCTTAGATACAAAATGGTAATCGATGCCGTCGGTTTCTCCTTCGCGGATCTCTCTCGTTGTGTGGGAAACAGAATATGCGAGATTTACGACATCGGCGCGCACTTCGCCGATGATCGTCCCTTTTCCGCCGCCTGAAGGCGAACTGATGATCAGGAGCCTGCCATTCATTGGCTACATTCCCTTGTAGTCTGGTCCTCCGCCGCCTTCGGGAGTTACCCAGTTGATGATTTGATAGGGGTCCATAATGTCGCAGGTCTTGCAATGCACACAATTCGAGAAATTGACCCTTAGTTCTTTCCTGCCGCTCCCGGAGTCTTCTTCCATCTCATAGACGGCAGCCGGGCAAAACTGTTCGCAGGGGTTGCCGTATTCTTCAGTGCAGCGTGTGGCGCAGATATCGGTATCCATCACATGAAGATGAGAAGGCTGGTCCTCGTCATGGCCGACAGACGCATGGAAGACGTCCGTTACCTTGTCAAAGGTGATCTCCTTGTCGAATTGGAGTTTTGAATACCTATCGCCGTTTTTACCTCGTGCGGCATATTCGTCGACCTTTTCCATTCTTTGGTGTCCGGCAACGTGATGATCTTTCGGCATGAAACCCCACGCCATTCCGCCGGTAAGAAACTGGAGTCCCGTGTTCAGGAGGGCCGACCAGCGGCCGCGCTGAAATGCCGAATGAAAATTTCGTACGGCGTAAAGCTCGTCATAAATCCAGCTTCCGTTCACCTTTCGCTCAAAATAACGAAGCGTCTTTTCGCTAAAATCCTTACGCTGGAGGGCAATCAGGATCGTCTCTGCGGCGAGCATTCCGCCCTTCATCGCTGTGTGAATTCCCTTTATCCGCTGACCGTTCAAAAAAGAAGCGCAATCGCCGACCAGCAATACTCCGTTCGCGAAGAGCTTTGGCATGGTGTAAAACCCACCCGCGTTGATGGTCTTCGCGCCGTATTTGATCATTTTGCCGCCCTCGAGGATCTTTCGTACCTCGGGGTGCGTTTTGAATTTCTGAAACTCTGCATGGGGATCGATCCCGGGGTCGAGATAATCCAGACCGGTTACGTAACCGATCGAGACAATGTTGTCCTTCATCCCATAAATCCAGCCTCCGCCGTATGTTTGGGTGTCGGACGGAAAGCCGAGGGTGTGGATCACGGTACCCTCTTTTAAGTTGCCTTCGGGAATCTCCCAAAGTTCCTTTGCACCCAAAGAGAAGACCTGCGGCTCTTTTCCTTCGTTTAGGCCGAGCCTCTCGGTTAGGCTCTTTGTGAGTGAACCCCTCGAACCCTCGCCGAGGACGGTGACCTGCGCAATCAGATCAATGCCGGGTTCGAAATTACCCTTTGGCTTGCCTTCTTTATCGACTCCCTTGTCGCCCGTCCGGACACCGATCACGTTGTCTTCGTCATCGTACAGCATTTCCGAACCTGGAAATTCAGGAAAAATATTTATACCGATCTCTTCGCATTTTTCACCAAGCCATTCGCAGACCTTGCTCAGCGAAACGATGTATTTGCCTTTATTGACCAGCGGCGGAGGCGTTATTGGCGCCTTAATCTTCTTATTTTCAGTTAGATACCAGAACGCATCTTCCGTCGTTACGGTGTCGATCGGACATCCCTGGTCCAGAAAATCGGGCATCAACTCCCGCAGCGCCTTTGGATCCATCACCGCACCGGAGAGAACGTGCGCACCCACACGGGGGCCCTTTTCAATAATGCCGATCTCTATTTCACCGATCGGATCCCCTTCCTTGGTGCCCGCTTTGATGGCCTCGTCGTGCTCGTCTATGAGCTTCTTCAGGTGATATGCGGCCGACAGGTTTGCCGGTCCGGCACCGACAAAGACGATATCCATCTCGAGTTGTTCGCGTTCAGTCATAATTCGTATTTACTTAAAATGAATGGCTGTTCAGAATAATAAAATATATCAGATGAGCGAAACCAACTCTAGTTGTCGGGGGTTCCCACAGGAATGAGGACCGCCAACTTCAATAGCAATCCGTATGGTTACGGGGATAACAGGAACATTGAGAAATTGAGAGTAACCGAATCCCTCGATGGTGGTTCAACCACATTGCCGTGTGGGATCACACATACCACTTAACTCGCTTTTTGGGTTATTGTTATCGACGATGAAGTTCCACCCCCCTAACCACTGGAATTGTGTTTTGACACTTTTGATTCTCATGGCTGCATTTAGCTCCGGCTGCTCGATAAGCGAATCCGCTGAAAACGCAAGCGAAATCCCAACGACCGTGCTCTGGGCATGGGAAAGACCTGAAGACCTCAGGTTCCTAAAAGAGGGAGAGAATGTCGGGGTTGCGTTTTTGGCTCAGACATTGGAACTCGAAAAGGATTTTGTAACCGTTAGGCAACGCAGACAGCCCCTGAGAGTGCCGGAGTCTACCTATCTCATAGCGGTCACCCGGATTGAGTCCAAACGATCAATCTCGAACCATCCTGTCCTTTCCAGGCAGCAGCAGGACGATATTGTTAAATCAATATCACAAACGCTGAAGCTAAAGAATATCCGGGCTGTACAAATTGATTTCGACGCTGCAAGGTCGGAAAGAAAGTTCTATACCGAGGTTTTGAAACGTGTTCGGGCAGCTATTCCCGATAATATTCCGCTTTCTATGACCGTGCTATCGTCTTGGTGTCTGGGCGATCGTTGGCTCGGAGGGCTGCCCGTCGACGAGTTCGTACCGATGGTCTTTGACATGGGACCCGATGAGAATGCGATCAAAAACCACTTATCATCCGGAAAGGACTGGGATGAATCACGATGCCGCACTAGCTACGGATTAGCGGTTTACCAACCGGTCGGCACCGATCTTTTGCCGGATCGGCGAAGATATTATTTTAACAATCGGCCATGGAAGGCCGCCGATTTGAAGTCTCTGAAGGGAGTAGATAGTCAATGAAAAAGTTCGCCCGATTTTCCGCGTTGCTAACCATTATCGTCTCGATATTTTTGACAGGAATCCAGCCTGTTTTCGCGTGCGGTCCATTTACTGTCGATCCGGTCTTTGGTTTTACGCGACACGGTGAGTATCCCCTCACGGACTACTCAGGCGGCAAGACCGGAATTATACCGACGTCATACGGTCGAATTTCTCTCTATGTCTATTATCGGCATCTGATCGATTTACCGTTCGAAGATGAAGAGAAAAAGGAAGTCGCTCGAGCGATCGGTAACCGGATCGGTTTTGGAGAGGGCGACGGTGAACATGTATCAGGTACCGGTCCACAAAATGCCCAAAGTGCCGTATCAGTGTGGATCGAGACAAGTAAGCCGATCCGGCCAATTTACGATGGCAACAAAGACGCGGAAGATGATCCTCGATTTAATGAACGTCAGGGGCCCTATTACACCTCTTACGTGGGCTGCCTCGACGACGCCTATCTGACGGCTGCCAGCACACTCAAGAAAAGAATCGAGTCCGGCTACGATACAAAGGACATCGCGAAATGGGTTGCTGCTCAAGACGCGGTCTTCTCGAATTGCGGCGAGGATGGCGCCATGCCTGACTCCGCCGGCCCAGGGGCCCCCGCCTGGCTTCAGAAAGACCGTGATTATCAACATGCGGCGGCGCTTTTTTACAGGCAAAAACATTCAGAAGCGAGGAACGCGTTTGAGTCGATCGCACTTGATACTTCGTCGGAATGGTCAAATATCTCGAACTATCTGGTGGCGCGCACTTATATCCGCGAAGCCAGCTTTATCGAACCGGACGATACTGACAGAGACGAATCGACGCAGGCGATCGATCGCAAAAAATCGCTGCTCGCCGTTGCGGCGGGGAGACTGTATGAAATCGTAAATGATCCCAAAATGTTCGAATTTCATAACTCCTCCAGAAACCTCCTGGGTCTTGTAAAATACCGATTGGATCCTGAAAAACGAAC
>JAOTWT010000308.1 GCA_029862725.1 Acidobacteriota bacterium
GACAATGTCGGCGACAACAAATGTGCCGAAATTATCGCTAAAATCGAATTCGACAGACGCGTCCGCACCCAGATACCTGGCATTTCCCTGTACATAAGCCGTAAGCGGAAGCAGGTCCTCGACATCGATACTGCCGTCGCCGTCGATATCCTGAGGCGCACCGTATATGAAGTTGTTTATGTCGTTGTAAAAGATACTCCCATTGAATCTGAGCCGCTTTGAATTCTGCCTAAAACTCAGCTCGATTCCGTTCGAACGTTCACGGGTGAGTCCCGTGTCGCCGACCTCGAAAGCGACGGTACCGATATGCGGGCCGTTGTTATAAAGCTCCTCGAGGGCCGGGGGACGGTACGAGCTCGAGAAGCTTGCGATCAGTGAACCACCGGTCCAGGGCTCGTAGCGGGCACCGATTGAACCGGAAAACCCTGTGAAACTGATGTCGGGAAGTGCACCGTTGACGGGGTTGTAACGGTTCGATTCGATACGGGCTCCAAACTGAAGAGCGATTTTCTCGATCTTTATTTCCTGAAGGGCGAATATGCCGAAATTGTTCTGTCTCACCCTGCCGTCGATGAGAGCTTCATCCCCGACCGTGTTGTAACTGCGGCGATAACCCTCAAAACCGAACTGTCCGGAGAGTTTCTTGTATTCTCTTTGGCGGAATACGCTTCGGTAAGAGAATGTGTCGTTAAAAAAGGACGTCGCGAGTGTTTCAATTCCGTCCGCCGTCTCGATTTCCAAATGCTGGTAATCGGTAAAGTCCAGCGAAAAAGTTCCTTCCGTAACTACTCCTTTTAGTTCGCGAAATCCGGCAACGAAACGATAGTTGTTTCGCGACATTTCGATATCGATATCTTCGTCTGGAACAGGCGGAAGCTGATTCGCAAAAATTCGTTTTAGCTCTTCGACATCGTATTCGCACGCCGGGCTCGTGCCACCACCGCCAGCGCAGTTCGCGCCGCCGTTGATGATGCTTAGAATCTCGCCCGATTCAAAAAGGGGTGCGAAGGGAATGCCGTATCGCCGGCGGTCGAGGTTTAACGAACCCCGGAAATACAATTTGTCCTTAAAGTGTCCAAAACTGGCGGAACCACCTTTCGCGCGCGAACGCGAGTTGGGGATCCTGCCGAGAGGTGTTGAAACATCGCCTTCCCTGCTCGTGTTGACGTTTAATTCGACTATGTTCTTCCCAAAACCGTACTCGATGCCGCCGGCAAGACCGGCCTGCCGGTTTACTGTGCCGCCAAATGTCGTGAAATAGCCCCGCAATCCTTCATGCGGCTGGTTTTCGTGGTTTGAAACTGCATTTACGACACCGCCGATCGCATTGCTTCCGTAAAGCAGTGTCGCCGGGCCTTTGATAACCTCAAGCCTCTCCAGGTTCAACGCGGAAATCGGTTCGCCGTGATCCCCGGACGCCGACCCGATCGACCCGTTCCTGATCCCGTCCTGGGTTATCAGAACGCGATCACCTTCGAAGCTTCTGATAGACGGCCGTCCCGTGCTTCCGCCCCCGAAAGAACGGACCGACACGCCCGCTTCGCTCCCGAGCACTTCACCAACCGACGTGCTTGCTTTTTCGGCTATCCCGCTCGTATCCAGAGAACTCACGGTCGAGAAAGAACTGTAAATTGATTCCTCTTCACCAGTTGCGGTGACGGTGACCTCGGCACTTATCGACTGGAGGCTTAAGCTGAAATCCAGCGTCGATATTTCCGCTGCGATCTTTACCGATCTGGCCTGATCCGAAAAGCCTTCGAAATGCGTTACTACCGTGTAATTCCCGTAGGGCACGTTTTCGAACAAGTAACGGCCCGAAGCATCCGTTTGAGTATCACGACCAAGCTGTTTGATTTCGACCGTTACTCCAGGGACCAATTCGCCATTTACCTTGCTCGTAACATTTCCCGATAGTGAGCCCGCCTGGCTCAATGCAGATGAGGTCAGGAGCGCAATTGCGAGGATCGTAAAACCAATGAATCTAATGAACATAATACGTGGCGCGAAACGAAGAAGGCTTGTATTTTGCCGTGCGCCGCATCGAGCGGGCGCACGGCAAAAGAAATACGATCAATGAAAGGGAAGAGTTGCACAAGACCGTTGTGGATTTTCAAATCAAAATACTACAATGCCTAATCGCATCAAGCAACAAAGCGGAATTATACTCTTCTTCTTGGATGAGATAATGTGAGATCGGTTTGCCGGTTTTATCGGCGCTCGCCGGTAGGTGCTGGCAAACAAACCGTTGGAATCAACGCGTTGCAAATTTCAATGGTCTTCGTGAACTCCAATTGCCTGAGCGTTAATGATGAAAATAGGATTCGAAGCTACAAGAACCATCGATCGGCGTCCCACAGGCATTAGCAGGTACAGCCATAATTTAATTTCCGCGCTCGCCGCGGAAAAAGGTGGGCACGAGCTTTCCATCTACTACAACCTGACGACAATAGGCAAAAGACACCGCTGGCTTCGATCCGGTTCGGTTCCGAGAAGGGTACACTACGAGGGGTTGCTGCCCGTTTATAACTTCCCGGACGTGATACACGGACTGGAGGGGACTGTTCCGAACTGGAAGAAGTCCGCAAGGGTAATCACAATCCACGACATCTTTCCTATCATCTGCGAAGGAGATCTTGTGGTGCCAAGACAATTTCGCGAAAAGATCAAGAGGATCTACGAGGTAGGGGTCTCGCTCGCGGATGTCATTGTAACGGATTCCGACAACACACGACGCGATGTTATAAATGCGTTTTCGGTTCCTGAATCGAAAGTTTTAACGGTTTACCCGGGCCATGGCATGCTGTCGGGACAAGAATCATCGGCCCCGGAGGAATCTTTCGAACGGATCAACGGGCGGAAATATTTGCTTTTTCTGGGCGCGATTTCTGAAAAAAAGAACACCGAAAGGATTGTTCGGGCCTATGCCGATTCGAAGGCAAAAAGCGAATTTGATCTGGTGATGGTTGGAATCCTTTCGTACCGGCACGAATTGACGATCGACGCGATAAGGGAGTTGGGCATCGAGAAACATGTGAAGATGCTCGGATATGTCAGCGATAACGAAGTCATGCGGATTCTCAGAAACGCATCGGGGTTTGTTTTTCCAACACTCTACGAGGGATTTGGTTTTCCGATCCTGGAAGCGATGATGGTTGGCGTCCCTGTGTTGACATCGAACATAGGCTCGGCGGTGGAAGTGTCAGGCGGTCACGCGAAATTGACCGACCCCTATGAAACAGAAGCGATAACCGCTGGAATAGATTATCTTGTGGAACCGGGGAACTTCGATTTGGTCGCTGCAAAGAAACACGCCGAGCAATTTACATGGACGCGCTGCGCCAGGGAACTGCTCTCGATTTACGAAACGCTGTAGACCGGCAAATGCCACAAAAAAGGCGGAAGTGAGATCACCCCCGCCTTTCGTAAACCGATCTGTTGTCCTCTACCGGTATCTTCTGTTTCGCACGACACGGCGCCTATTATTCTTCTTGGGGCGAATCCCATAGGTATAGGCAGCTCCCGCTCCCGCCCCGACTCCGGCACCGATAAGCGCGCCCCTCTTTCCGCCGAGGATTCCACCGATAATCGCTCCCGCGCCTGTACCGATCGCGATGTTCGACGCATTTCGGTGTCTTCTGTAAAAAGTACGGTTGCGTCCGTATCGACGGTTACTTCGCGGATTGTAATACCGACGGTTGCTACGCGGATTGTAATACCGACGATTGCTGCGCGGATTGTAATACCGCCTGTTCGACCGATAACTGCGGTTGCGATAACGGCTGGCACGGTAGTCGTTCCTGTATCGGGCCCTCCGGTGCTTCCGCGCTCGTTTGCGCCTTTTGTACTTGCGCTTCTTGCGCCGGTCATTAAAACGTTTTGAACTTCCCCCCGCGTAATTGGCGGATGCGGCGTACATCACGTTCGCTTCGCCGGCAGCGGCGATCACCGGCATACCGACGGCTGTTAAGATTAGAATTAGCGAATAGACTGCGAATTTCTTCATCATTTACCTTCCTTAATTGTAGTTCTCAAAACGGAGATGTACCTGTTTTCTGGGGAAAGAAAAGTAACGAGGAGAGTTTTTTGATACACTAAACTATAAACAAAGGTCATAAATATCGCAAGTATCAGGTGTCGACAGAGTGAAATTCATCCGATATTCAAAATTCAGGGGATTCGACGTTGCGGGAGTGGATCTGGGCGATTTGATGGATGCGCTGTCCGATCTGGTACTCGATTCCGGATTCCATCAGGACTACTGGTACACGAGGCAGCGGTCTCCGGTCGATGATTCGCTCGATGGTCTGCGGCAGGCGCTTCTCAAAGCGTTATTGGAGAATGGAGTGCTGGACGAGTTGGACGTCCGAAAAATGCTTGCCGATAACGACGATAAATTTCGCGGCTCGCTTCTCGAAGAATTGATCAACAATCTTATCGAGCGGCTTGTTGAGGAGGGGTATCTGGATCTCAAGGAGTTGGAATCTGGCGCCGAACAAAAGCCCGGTAACCGGAGTGCCGCGAGTACTGGCGAGCCGTCGGCACGCGATGTCCGCTTCAAG
>JAOTWT010000309.1 GCA_029862725.1 Acidobacteriota bacterium
CAGTTCGAAAAACTCCTTAAGCGGCGGATGAACCAGACGTACCCGACCGCTTTCCGATGCTGCGATGGCACGCTCGGCGAGAGGTTTTTCAAAAGGCGCGGTGCAGATCAGCGATGAGATTCCATGGTCGGACCAGAGCCTGTCAGCGAGCTTCCCGTAATTTTCGGCGGACCAGAGTTTTGTCGCCCATCCCCCGGCAGGATTCAGGATGGCAAACTCGCCATCCGTCGAATCCACAAGGGCTTTTGCATTCCGGATATCGGAGGGCCCGGTAAAAACTGGAAAACTGAGCCTTTCATTCTCTAACGAAAAATCTTCACGGTTGGTGAAATCACCGATCGCTTTTGCGGCGAGTTGAAGATTTTGTTGAATAACATGAATCCCGGGTTCGACTTTGAAAGTACGGGTATAAAGATGCCGGCTCGAGGGTTCGCGCAAAAACGGCTTGTCAAAACCAGCCCGGTAGCGGGCGCCGGAAAACCTGGATATTGAAGCGGATTTTATGAGTCCCTGGAAGTCTATCGCGAGATCGAAGTCTGAGGCGCGTAAGTTGCGCAACTGCTTTCTCGCAGTCATGATCGTCTTCCCAAGAACACTCTTGCGCCTCAGACTTCTCGTATCAACTTCGATGAGCCGTGTCAGCAAGGGGTTGTTTCGGAGGATCTCAGCGGAGGTTCTTTCGACCGCCCATGAGATTTCGGCCTCGGGGAGTGCGGACCGAATTGCCGCAAGTGTGGGAAGCGTGTGAACGATATCCCCAATGCTGCTGAGTTTTACCATCAATAACCGCATCTGTATGAGAATACGGATAATAACGCGGTTTGCGCAAACGAAATCGGCTGCCGTAAACGCCGGACGCAGTTTTTTGTGGCAATAAAACTCTCGTTTAGGTATCCTTAATGAGTGGGTGTACCCGCGCACAGTTCGTCCTCGCAACTCACCTTTTCTTTATGGCAACCAAACGACGTGCAAAACGCGACCTTCGTCCGGCGCTTGTTTTCCTTAACGGAGACCTGCTTGCCGTGCCGATTCCGCTCGAGCGCGAAGAGGTCATCCTCGGCCGCGCTCTTGAGGCCGACGTTCGCATCAACGACACCAAGGTGTCGCGTCAACATGCGCGAATCACCACCGTCAGAGACGAATCTACCGAAACGACGAGCTACGTCCTGACGGATCTTGGCTCAAGCAACGGGGTTCTGCTTAACGGCGAAAGGGTGGAAAAGGAAACGCTCCATAACGGCGACAAACTGACGATTGGCAAACACATACTCCGTTTCGAAATGCTGGATGAGATCGACCGTGAATACCAGCACCAGATCTGGCGGCTGCTCGCCCACGACGACCTTACCGGACTTCTTTCGAGCCGTTCGTTTTTTTCGGAACTTCGGCGTGAGTCGGCAAGAGCGGTCCAGACGGCCTCGACATTCTGTGTTCTCATGATGGATATCGATTACTTCAAGTCTGTTAATGACACATACGGGCATCTGACGGGAAGCAAGACGATCGAGGAGATTGGCCTTTGCATAACCAAGACGCTGAGGACCGGCGACGCCGCGGCGCGTTTTGGCGGCGAAGAATTTGCAGCATTCCTCCTCGACGCTGAAGTCCCGCAGGCGATAATCGCGGCAGAAAGGATCCGGCGCACCATAGAGAACCAACCGTTCAGCGTTATTAAACAAGGGCGGGCATCCGGAATTCATCATGTCACGATGAGTATCGGAATCGCATCGTTTCCGCATGACTCGACCGATCCGATCGAACTTGTTGAAATGGCGGACTCCGCACTTTACAGGGCGAAACGAATGGGACGAAATCGGACCTGCGCCTACCGAGATTTGACCGAAGAAGAACTCAATGCCCCTCTGCCCTCGCGCGTTCGTTAAATATTGCAACATTTCAGCTTTTGAATCGTGAAAACAAACTGCTTAAACGGCTGTTTGTTTTTTGTTTGGGCGTTGGAAACGACATGCTCGCTGGTTACGAAAAATCTATCGGTTCATGGTAAACTTCTGAATTCCGCGTAGGTTCCTGCAAACCGGAATCACAGATTACTCATCGTACCGAAAACAGTTTCGGCAAATTGCTTTGATTACAAAACTCAACCTTTCAAGCCACCCCTTTAGAAACAGGAGACTGCCATACATACTGGCGGCCCTGATGACCGTGCTTGCGCTTTTTGGCGGTGTATTCAGTATCGCGAAATATCGTTCGCTTTCGACACAAAATATCGAGGGTAACGCCGCGGCGGCCGAACTGGAAAGAGAAACCTCCGAGTTGAAATTAAAGGGTGAAAAAGTCCAGCAGAGCCTTTCACCGGCGCAAAAGCAGCTGATGATCGCAGGACACAAACTTGTAGCAACCAAGGAATTTGGTTGGTCCCGCCTCTTGTACGATATCGAGCGGGTCCTTCCCAGTGATGTAAGCGCATCGCGAATAAGTGTTGAAAATGTCTTTAAAGACGGCAACTCGGTAGCGGCCGAGCTCGAGTTTGCAGTTGTTTCGCGAAACTACACTTCCGTTTTGAACATGATTGAGCGGATGAACAGCTCCGGGATTTTTCGGGCCAATCTGCGCGGCCAGGACCTGCAGGAGGGTGACAGGATCGTCTATAGCGAGTATACGATGCTGGTGACCTACCGTCCGAGTGCGGGTTTTTCGTCTAGTCAGACCTCCGATGTTGCATCGGCAGGCGAAAGGGGAGGTACACCAGGTGACCGATAAGCTGATCCCCGAAGACATGCAAGAGACAGAACCGGCCGTTGAGGAAGAACTCGTCGAAATGGAGGAATTATCAGGCGTCGACGAACCGCACAAAAGGATGGCCCCCGTTGGCCGTCGCCACCGCGCAGTCTACGCCGGAATGTGGGGCCCGCCCGAGATCGCCGTTGTTGCGGTCGCCTCGTTTCTGCTTTTGTCTGCCGCGCTGATTTACTTGTTGATGGTGATTCCGGAACAGCGCGAACTGGCCGCCGGGCAGCGACACAGGGACGAGCTGGACAGGGAACTGCGTTCGGCTAGAGAAAAGTGGGGAGATATCCGCTCAACAGAGACCCAAGTCGCAAAGCTCCTGGCAAGTGCCGAAGATTTCGAAAGCCGGGCTCTGAAAGACGAGTCGATTGGCGTGACCGCGCTCTACCAGCGGATCAACGTTCTGATCAACGCCTATGGACTTCGGAATACTTCCGGTCCGGATTATGTCCCTTTGGAAACCGGCACCAAGGCACGGACCGCCCAACAGGAAAATGTGGCCAAGCGCGGCAGGGACAAGTTTAAGAGCCTGTTTCCGGGGATATATATTACGACGACCGTCGAGGGGTCGTATTCGAACGTGAGAAGGTTTATCCGCGACATTGAGTCGAGCAACGAATTCGTCGCGATCACTTCGGTCGAACTCGAGCCTTCGGACGAAGAGACGGAAAAAGGGCAGACGCAGGCCGTGAAGGTCCTGGAAAATGGACGCAAGGTCACAGAAAGATTTCGAAAAGGAAGGTACCGGGGCACAAATGTGAGCCTTCGTATCGAGATGGCGGCTTATTTCAGGCGACCGGCCGAAGAGCGTTTGAATACTTCGGGCCCGCTGCCCGCGGATGCGCTATCGACCGTCGATCAGAATTGAGATGAGTGTGTTTGAAGGAAAAACTCCGGCTGAAAGGAATAAGATTATCGCCGTGATAGTGCTCGGCGTGCTGGCCGTTTTATCGCTCGCCTATACCTTCGGGCCGTCGATTATCGGTACGGGGAGTACCTCGAAATCGAGCGCCGATCAAACGCCGGCGCCGGCCGCAACCGAGGTGCCCTTGGAAGCTCGGGAAATAGAGAGGCTGCCGGAGCAAACGGAAATCGACAATCAATACGCTTCGATCCCTATAAACTTTGTTGGCAGCAGCGCGTTTTCGGTCCCCGTGACAGGGCGGAATATATTTGCGTTCTGGGAGCCGGGTGATCCTACACCGGTTCCGTCGCTCGCTCCCCAGACGCCGACCCCGTTCGTGCCAACACCTCAACCGACGATCGATTACAAGATATTTTTGAGCTTTGTTACGCCCCAAAGCGTGTTTGCGGGTTCCAAAGGATTTACATTGGAAGTAAACGGCGACAAGTTTCAGCCCGGCGCCCGCATACTGTTCAACGGATCCCCGATCCCGACCGCGTTTCGCAGCGAACAAAGGCTGACGGCCGAGATATCTGCAAGTTTGATCTCGCTCCCTGGCAATGCAAGTATCGTTGTCGACATTCCCGGGACCGAGTTGTTTTCGCGTCAGATCGCATTCCCTGTCCAAGACCCGCCGAAACCTGAATTCGAATACATCGGGATGATTGCAAGACAGCATTACAACAACGACACCGCCTATTTTCAGGAAAAAGGCGCAAGGACCGGCGATCCCTTCAGCGCCCGTCTCAACGATGTCCTGAAAGGCCGTTTCAGGGTGATCAGTATTTCTGAAAAGGAAGTGGAGTTTCAGGACACGAGGCTCGGATTTAAACACAAGCTGCCTCTGTTGCGGCCAGAGCCCGGCACTGCGACCGGCTCTTCG
>JAOTWT010000310.1 GCA_029862725.1 Acidobacteriota bacterium
ACGTTTCTATCTTCTATTGGTAACCGGGCCCAAATACTATCTTTCTTTATGGTCAATCCAATCGCAATGGCGACGGTTAGGAGCCTGACGATGTTCGCAAACCATCCGCCAATAGCGGATTCGTCGACTGCAAAAACCATCCAATAGAAATTCATCAGAAAATGCAGCCCAAATGGTACCCAGAGATTGTCTTGCCAACGACTGAAGATCCAACAAAAAAAGACGCTCCCTAATCCGGTGATCGCTAATACGCCGGCTAGTTCCGAGAATCCACGTGCCTGATATAAGTGTCCGAGTCCAAAAAGCAAAGAAGGCATTAAAGCCGCAACCCAGAAACCCAGTCCCGCGCGTCTGTAAAGTTGCCGAAAGATATATCCGCGAAACACAACTTCTTCGGCAAACGGCGAAACAATCGCAAACGCGAAAACACTTAGGAAAGTTACGGATGTCGAAAGGTAAGAAGTGAACGCGAATCCAATCGACATCGGTAGCGTGGCGATCAGTGCAAAGACAAAAGCTCGTTTGAATGGGGCAAACAACCCGATTTCGACGAGTGATTTGGCCATCCCGCATCGATAAAAAAGAGAGATTCCCGAAAGGCAAAGCAGAATCTGACACGCATTTGTGAATATGCTGAATTCGGCCGGGTTTAAGTCATTACCAATACCGGTGAACATCAGAATTTCCCGAAACTGGTATGAGATCAGAAATACAAAGACCGCAACTACGCCGCTCCAAAAACGCAGGCTCTTCATGATGGCCTCCTTACAAGAATTTTAATCTGGACGGTCTCGCATTCTGAATTTCCCCGCCCTCGTTGCCGCTTTGATGCTATATTGCTTCAATCCGCCGATAAAATCGATCCGTGCGATGATTCCATCCAGGTTTACGATCCGGACCGGGTCGCTAAAAGTATATCTTCGCGAAATCACCCGCAAAACATAACTTCTTCCCACCGGAAGACCGGGAAAATTGTAACGGCCGAAATGATTCGTAGTGGCATAAATCGGCTCCTGCAAATCACCGCCCGCAAGGACAATGCTTACGAATTTCAATCCGCGGCCTTTTGAATCGGTGACTGTGCCCGCGATTGTGCCGGCGGCGGCGGTTGGAGCGAGGTTTTGGCGGGCCGGTGTCAAAAAGTCGATCCGAAAACCACCCAGATTGTTTTGGTCGTACAGTACCGCTTCGACAGATCCGGGGGATGCAAGATCGTCCGCGAACCAGGCCGCCGGATCGAGTTCAGTGATGTTGGTAAAATTCCGGGTTGCTCCATCCGGTGAACCGCTCGTGTTCCCCGGGGTGACATTGACGCCGCCATAAACAAAATCCGCGACTCCCCCGTCCGACCAACCTACGGCGTCGATAATCATTGCGTCGAACGGCAGGTTATCAATTATCCCGTCGTCGTTGGTGTCAATGTCGTCACCAACGCCAATCACACTCTTTTCAACGGCGACGAGCATAAAAGAGATCGTTCCGTTTTCAAGAGTCAGATTCGGGTCTTCAACATGAATTCCGCCAGAGTCGGTATAACTTCTACTGCCGCAAACACTGGCCGGGATCCCGCGATCACCTGCGCCGACAATCGAAGTGCCGCCAAAGGTGACGGTTCCGTTGGGACCGAGTTGCTGACCGTTGATGTTGCGGGCGAAATCGACAGTACCGGCACTAGTCCCGTCACCTTCGACTTCAAGAAGGTAGATTTCCCCAGGCACCGAGGTATTCGCATCACCCCTGAGTTCTATGAACTCACAAGCCGGATCATCGGTGCCTGGATTGTTGACCTCAATCTCATTGAGAATAATAAAACTCGTCGGTGGTACTTGTGAGAACACGCCAACACAAAGCGAAATAGACACGGCTCCCGCGCGGACGACTTTTTGAAATATCTTCATCAATCCTCCTTATTCTTATAATTCAAGGGATTCGATCAACGAACCTTGAACCGTTATTTTTTACGCGGGTTCCCAAGACTATTTCATATTTTCAGGAGGAGGACAAGAAGTTTTTTGCCAGGAATATGCGATCTAAAGAGGATCACCCCCCGGGTTCGAGTCCGGGGGGTGATTATTCCTCCTGTTTTATGCGGAGAGCATTTCCCTGGCGTATTTGGAATGAGTTAGGTAGGTTTTCGTTGGACGATTTCTGTCGTAACCAAGACGGGCCAGGGCCTTTTTTCTCCAGTTCCAACGGATAATAACGATCAGATCTTTATCATCAGCATTAATTATGTCGCCGGCATCGGTTTTGCTGAACGTGTTTTGAGCGGAGAGGTGCATGTGGACATCCACACTTCCGGCGTGAAGTGCTGAGTACTCGGTACTCCGATCTTAGTTCCCTCTGGCCTTCTTCAAGACAAATCTGGTCCCTCCGGATTCCGGGTTCGACCATTCGATCTCGGCCTTAATCAGTTGCGCCCGCGCCTTTATATTCGTCACACCGCGGCCTTTTTTGCTTGTGACATCTGCGGGCACAAATCCCGTACCATCATCCGTTATCACAAGCTTGAGCACATAATCCGGAGATGTCCCCACGCTCAGGGAAATTCTCTTCGGATTCGCGTGGCGAATAATATTATTGAGTATTTCCTGCGCGATCCGATAGATTTGGATCTGTTCGGCACGGCTTAGTTTGAGTACGTCGTCAAGATTGTCTTTGGCTTCGAAATCCGTTTCAATGCCCCTTTCATCCGATTCGACGGCATTGCTCAACTCCCACTCGAGAGCCGCGGTAAAACCGATATTTTCGAGGACCGAAGGGCTCAGGTCCTCGCAAATCCTTCGAATCTCGTCGGAAACACCCTCGATCTCGGTCCTGAACTCATTCGCTTTCTCGGTCGGGACATCGTCGGCCATCAGCAAGAGATGCCGCAGGTCGGCCAAGGTCTGATCGTGGAGGTCACGCGCGATCCTGTGGCGCTCGCGTTCCGCCTCGTTGGCGAGGTCGAGGCGTGCGCTGTTCAGCTCCTTGTTGGCAACCGCCAGCTTACGGCTTGTTCGAAAGATTTGCCGCTGGGAATAGGTTGCAAATATCAGCGCCCCGATTGCGATCACGAGAAGCACCGAAAGGATGGCCGGGATTAAGGGGAACGGCGCATCCGCGACCGATATGGAAAAGGCGAGAGGCTCCGAAGAGATGAGATTACGGTCAAAAGCGCGTATCTCGACACGGTAGTCACCCGGATCGAGATTCTCCATGAGAAAGGCTTCTTCGTCCGTGAATCTCTTTGTAATGATCTTATCATCGGCGTCGAATAGCAGAAACGAATACTGAAATTCTTCCGGGAACGTACGACTACTCAAGGCCGTAACCTCAACTGATAGAGTATTTTGGGGATAATCAAGCTTTATTCCGGTGGCCACTTCCCGTGGCTGGTGGATCCTTTGGCTGAGTATCCGGTCGGCGGCGATTAGCGGAGGCGTCCGCCCGATCTCCTTTCTCACGATTCCCCGGTTGGTCCCGATCAAAAGCGACCCGTCCCCGGTAACCGTCAGGGAAAACATATTCTGTGATGCAAAACCCTGTTCGATGTCCGAACTCGAAGAGATCCATCCAAAATTCTCATCGAGTGAGAGTCCGAAGAGCCCCTCTTCGGCGGCGCACCAGATCTTACTCTTTCCACCCGCATCCGGTGCGACGACTGTTTCCCGTATGTTTAGCTCCTGCAGAAGCGGCTGCATCTTCCCGTCTTTCAAAAAATAGAGGCCCTTGTTTGTGGACAGCCAAAGGCCCTCGGCCGAACTTCCCGTTATCGACCAGATCGCGGCTTTCTTGTTTTCGGTAAGCGGCAAAGGCTGCGAGACCGTCTTCCCGTCGAAAGAATACAAGAGACCGCTGGTTGTACCGACCCAAAGCCTTTCGTTACCTTCGGCATGGAGGCTTACGACCCGGTCATCGAGTATCAGACGCTCTGCTTCATCGGCTATTTCGAGCAGTCCGGTGCCGAAATCGGCCGCGTAGACCTTTCCCTTCAGCTTTGCCACGGCCCGTATATCCCTGCCTTCCACGATTTCGGAAGCCGTGCCGGTTGCGCCGTCCAAAAGAAGAAGGCCGTTCGGGGTCCCGACATACCAGTCCTTTGCACCGCTCTGCCTGAGGACATAAACCGTCCTGTCTTTGATTACGCTACTCCATCCTGTTTCCTCTCCCCTGGAAGAATAGAGTCCGCGGTTCGTTCCTGCGAAAAGACGTCCGTCGGCGCCGGATGCGACCACCCGTACGAAATTACTCTGGGTGTTGTCGGAGACACGTTCATTGCGCGGGCTGCTCGGGTCGAAACGGTTGACGCCCTCATCGGTTCCTATCCATATGACGCCTTCGCGGTCGGTGAATACCGCGAGGACCTGATCGGACCTGAGCGAGCCCGAGGTATTTGAAAATGTGTACCGCTTGCGTAATTTCTCACCTTCGAAAGAAAAGAGACCGCGCTCGTCAGTGCCGACCCAGGCATTGCCAAGGCCGTCAAATGCTATCGCATTTACGGTGCCGAGGTTTTCTCCGACGACGCGCAGGTTCGGAAGTTTGGATGT